>PDPC01000054.1 GCA_002747355.1 Pseudomonadota bacterium
GAAGGGCGCCTGCTGGTAGCAAGCAACCGACGAGCGACAACCGCTGTGATTTCGCAGACCAGCGCGGCGATGGGAGGTAAGTTGGTCAGCGCTCTAGAAGAACCAGTGGCCTGTCGCGCCGAAGTAGAAGGCGTTGCGGAAGCCACCATCGACGCGGACGCTGAACTGGTCGGAGATCTTGAAGTCGAAGCCGACCAGCAGGTGGACGATCGGCACGACGGGCCAGACGTCGGTCTCTCTCCAGCGCTTGGGGTTGGTCGGGCTGTCTTGGTCTTCGGTGCCCTGGTTCTTTGGGTCGTTGAGCCAGGCGTCGGGGTTGTCCGGATTCATCCCGACCACGCGACAGCGGGACTCGTCGCCAGCGGTGCCGGAGTCGCAATTGTCGCCGGCGCTGACGCGGAAGAGGTCGCCGAGCACGATGCCGATACCGACGCCACCACCCCAGACGAAGCTCATCCAAGGCAAGATGCTGTGGTGCTTGATGAAGTGCACCGAGAACGCCAGCACGTTGAGGCCGTCAAATTGGACGTAGTCGACCTCCGTCGCAGGGTTTTTGCCTTTCTCGAGGTAGTTGCCGTCGGTCGGGCTGTAGAAGCCGAAGTCGACCGAGCCGATGATGTCAAAGGTGCCGCGGCGATAGACGAACTCGGCGCCGAAGGCCATCGAGTTGAGCGGCGTGCTCTCCTCGAAGAAGAGCCCCAGCAGCCACGGGTGGATGAACATCGCGCGGATGTGCAACCCGACGCCGAACTTGCTCGTGGTGGGCGCCTTGGCGACCACCGGCGTATCGGTCACCGGGTTGTCCGGCTCGTCCGCGCTCTTCGCGCCAGGCTCACCGCCCCCCTTCGCGCCCGGCTCCCCAGCGCCCTGTGCCCCGGGCTTGCTCGGCTCGTCGGAGCTCGGCTTACCCAGAGCTGGCTTGCTCGGCTCACCTTGGCTCGGCTCACCGGCGTCTTTCTTGGCGCCGGGCTTGGTCGGCTCGTCGGCCTGGGCGACCCGGAGTCCAAGCGGCGTCTTGGCGTCGACCGTGCCGACGAAAGAGAGAGAGAAGGTCAGCACACAGCTCAACCCAAACAAGGTCCGCATCTTCGGCACATCACACCTCACGCAGTCAGTGGTCGGTGGAGTAGGTTTTCGCTGAGTCTTCGCAGTTATAGCAGATCCGCCCCAGAGGGGCATGCCAGTCGTTCGGGGCGCGTATCAGGCGCGATGGTCGATCCCCAGCGCCTTCATCTTCTTGTAGAGATGGCTGCGCTCGAGACCTAGCGCCTGCGCTGTCTTCGAGACGTGGCCGCTGTTGTCCTCGAGGGCGCTGAGCACGATCTCGCGCTCGGCGGCCCCAGTGAGCTCCTTGAGCGTCGCGCCTCGCCGATAGACGCTCGGGGCGCTCTTCACCGCCGGCAGGATCGCCTGCACGTCGGCCTCCTCGATATCCCCATCCGAGAGGATCACCAGCCGCTCGATGCTGTTTCGCAGCTCGCGAACGTTCCCGGGCCAGTCATGCTGCATCAGCATCGTGAGCGCGGCTTGGCTGATCTCTGTTGGGCGTTTGCCGTGCAGCTGCCAGGCCTGGTCGAGGAAATGTCTCGCCAGCTGCGGTATGTCGGGCTTGCGCTCACGCAGCGGCGGCAGCTCGATCGGCACGACGGCGAGGCGATAGTAGAGGTCGTCGCGAAAACGCCCACCAGAGATCTCCTCTGACATGTTTTTGTTGGTCGCGGCGACGACCCGCACGTCGACCTTCAGCGCGTCGGCGCTCCCCACCCGCTCGATCTCGCCCTCTTGTAGCGCGCGCAGCACCTTCGCCTGCGCCGAGAGCGACATGTCGCCGATCTCGTCGAGAAAGAGCGTCCCGCCGTGAGCCGCCTCGAACTTGCCCTTCCGGGAGCGCGTCGCGCCGGTGAAGGATCCCTTCTCGTGGCCGAAGAGCTCGCTCTCGATCAGCTCTTGCGGGATCGCTGCGCAGTTGACCTTGATGAAGCTCTGCTCCGCTCGCTGCGATCCCTCGTGAATCGCCCGAGCGACCAGCTCCTTGCCGGTGCCGTTCTCACCGGTGATCAGCACCCGCCCCTGGGTTGGCGCCGTGCGACGGATCACATCAAAGACGCGTTTCATCGCCGCGCTGTCGCCGATCATCTGCCAGTCGTTGCCACTGGCGGCGCGCAGCTGAGCGTTTTCTTCGCGTAAGCGCTCGAGGGCCAGCGCGTTGTCGAGAGTGATCAGCAAGCGCTCGGTGGAGAGCGGCTTCTCGACGAAGTCGTTCGCCCCGAGCTTGGTCGCCTGTACGGCGGTCTCGATGGTGGAGTGGCCGCTCATCATCACCACCGGCAGGTTGGGCTGGCTCGATTTCAGGCGCCGCAGCACCTCGATACCATCGAGCTCGGGCATCGCGACGTCGAGCAACACAAGATCTGGAGTGCTGGTGGTACAGAGCTCGAGCGCCTCGGCCCCAGAGGATACCGTGAGGGCGCGGAAGTCTTCGAGCTCGAGCGCTCGGCGTAGGGAGGTGAGGATGTTCGGCTCATCATCGACGATCAACAGCGTGGCCTTACTCATGGGTGCAGCATAGCGCAGGGTAGAGCCGCTGCGAGGAGCTGAAATATCGGGTGTATAACGCGTTGACAGCGAACCCCGTGCGGCTTAGTGTCAGGCGCCGCTTTCGGCTCACCTGTGTGCGGTGGAGACACCCATGCCTTGTGATAGATCGCTTACAAAGCTCTCTTTTCGTACGGTTGTTTCAAGGTCTAGCGACATCGAGTTGCGATTCTGTTGAGGACGCGCCGCGGCTCGCTACCCTCGCCGCGGCTGCTAAATCGGGCGCGTTTGTCGGCTGGCGCTCGTGCTCTGAGCAAGAAGAGGAGGCGGTATGCCACGCTCGCTTTTGACCATCACCCTGCTGGGAAGCCTCTCGCTGGTCTTTTCAAGCGCCTGCACGCCCAAGTACCCAAAGTGCGACAACGATGAGCACTGCAAAGCCAAAGGCGAGTACTGCGTCAACGGCATGTGCCAGCAGTGTCGCGAGGACAAGCACTGCAAGAAGGGCCAGCAGTGCAAGGGCGGCCGCTGTGAGCCCATCCCAGGCTACTGCGAGAGCAAGGACGAGTGCCCTCCCGGCCAGGTCTGCAAGAACAACCGCTGCTCGCCCTGCGCCAACGACGACGAGTGCGGCCCAGGACTCAAATGCAACAACGGCAAGTGCGTCAAGTGCATCGCTGACAGCGACTGCCCAGAAAACCACGAGTGCCAAAATGGCGTCTGCGTCGCGCCGCCGCCGAAGCCGGTTCAAGGCCCCTGCCAGCCCGCCGCCGTCTACTTCGACTTCAACGAGTCGGTGCTGACGTCGAAGGCCACCGCCGCGCTGCGCGAGGCCGCCAAGTGCATCAAGTCGGTCAAGGATCGCAAGATCCGCGTCGAGGGTCACTGCGACCCGCGCGGCACCGAAGAGTACAACCTGGCGCTCGGCGATCGCCGCGCCCGCTCGGTCAAGAAGTACCTCCGCCGCCTCGGCGTGAAGAAGGCGAAGATGCGCTCCGTCTCGAAGGGCAAGCTTGAGGCGACAGGTTCGGACGAGTCGAGCTGGGCCGAGGACCGCAAGGCCAAGTTCATCTGGGAGTAGTCGCTCGCCTCTCAAGCTTGTACCAAGCCCATGACTCGCTCTCTAGCTCTCTATCTCTCCTCCGCGCTCTTCATGGCGCTCTCGCTGCCGGCCTGCGTGACCAGCAGCGAGGGTGAGCAGATGAAGAAAGACATCGAAGAGCTGAAGTCGAAGCTCGCGACGGCCCAGCTTCAAGCCGAGAAGGGCCGTAAGCAGCTCAAGACGGTGCTTGAGAAGGCTACGGCGATGCTCAACCGCAACAACGCGGACGTGGGCGCTCAGGTCGAGCGACTCGAGAGCAAGCAGCGCAAGCTCACGGGCACGGCGGAGTCCAACGCCAAGCTGGTCAACGATCTCGCAAAGAAGTTCTCGGACTTCCAGGCCAAGGTCGATGTAAAGCTCGAGCGGCTGACCTCTGGCGCCCCCCAGAAGAAGCAGGCGCCCGTCCCGCAAGACAAAAACAAGCTCTTTAGCGCAGCTCAGACGCAGGTCTCGAGCGGCAATCTCGCCGAAGCACGCCGGCTGCTGCGCCACTTCATCAGCCGCTTCGCCGCTGACCGCCGCGTCCCTAAGGCGATCCTGATGCTCGGCGACTCCTACTATCGCGAAGGTAAGTTCGCCAAGGCGATCCAGGAGTACCGCACGATCTTCGAGCGTCATAAGAAAGCCAAGGTCTACCCGACGGCCCTCTACAAGATTGGCATCTCGTTTTACCAGCTGAAGTTCTGCACCGACGCTCGGGGCTTCCTCGGCGAGCTGATCAGACGCTACCGCCGTGACAAGAACGTCAAGAACGCCAAGAAGGTGCTGAAGCTCATCCGTAGGTTTCGCAAGAGCCGCCGGGTCTGCACGTCATGAACCCCGCATAGACCCCGCGCTTGACGTCACGCTTCGGGCTTCGGCTCGAGCGCAGACCAACTTACCTCCCGTCGCCGCGCTGGTCTGCGACATCACAGCGGGTGTCGCTCGTCGGTTGCGTGCGACCAGCAGGCGCCCTTCTCGCTCCTACGCCGTGATGTCGCATCCTTGGCGCAGCTCGGTCCGGTAAGCGGATCAGCGCTCTCGTCGAGATCAGCCCTCGAAGCCGTCGAAGGTGCCCCTCTGGTAGTAGTAGGCTAGGCGCTTGTCTTTGATGCGGAAGGCTTCCTGCAACCACAGGCCGAGGGCCTCTCCATCCTCTGGGAGCTCCTCGATCGGCACTCGGCGTAGGTGTAGATGCGCCTTTCGGTTGAGGCCCTGGATGAACTGCCAGAGCGTAGGCACGCCCTCTTCGTAGCCGATCGTGACATCGTAGACGGCCTTGACGTGTGTGCGTAGGCCCTGCACCGAGGCGGCGAAGCCGCTGGTGCGCGGCAGCAGCACGTGCTTGGTGGGCTCGAGTTTGGCCTTCTCGGCGAAGGCGTTGGAGCGCCGCAGCTTGTCAGGGGTGATTCGCGTGCCCTCGGGGAAGAGCATCAACCACAGCGGCACGTCGTCACGCAGGATCCGCTCGAAGGTCGCGGCGATCGAGGCCTCGTCCTTGGACCAGTCGCGCTTCACGAACAGACAGTCGAGAAAGACCATCCCCCAGCCAACACCGGGGACCCATTTGATCTTGTCTTTGACAAACCACTTCAAGTCGCCGAGGCGCCCTTTTTGCTTGGCTAGATCCATCAACCAGGTGATGTCGGGCATCTGCTGGTGGTTGACCACCACGATCGCGTTCTCCTGGTAGGGAACGTCATCGCCGTAGAGCACCAGCTCGGCCTTGTTGAGGGTGTGCGCGATGTCGACACAATGACCCCACCAGCCGTCGGCCATCCGGCGGTTGATCTTGCGAAAGAGGCGACGTGAGAAGGGCAACGTCGCCAGCGAGGCGGTCTGCACGGCGTTGGCGCCCATCAGCGTACCAAAGAGCCAACCGCTGACCGGCACGGCGGTTGCGACGCGGCGGAGCTTCTCGAGTTGATCGGTGGGGTTGGGCAGGGGGGGCAGAGGCATTTCGAACTCCACATCTCGCGTAAACCACCCCCAACCAACACACTCCGGTCGAGGCAGAAAAGACTCGCACGACGATGTCACGGAAATGTCATGGCGTTCGGCCCGACCCTATGAGTGCTCTGCCTGACTCGATTCAGCGCGATACTCGCCGATGGGAGGGTCGAAGGGGCGCTCTCAACTAGCGAGGCAGCCGAACGCGATCGCCGACCTGCGCCTTGCCCCGCGCCACCGAGCGGTCCATCTCGACCTTCTCCACCGTGAGGCTCCCGGCGGGGCGCCCGCTGCGCTCGAGCAGCAGGACCGTCCCAGGGGCGACGCGGCTGCGCCAGCCTAGATCGACGATCACCTTTCCTCCCTCGAGGGAGAGCACCTGGCCCTCGCCGAGGAGCACCCGGGACATTTCGCGGATGAAGGGCCCGCAGCCCGTTCGCGTCGCGTTGATGGTGACGATGATCGGCACATCACCGGTGAGCACGTCCACCGCGGCGAGCCGTGGCTTGACGCCGTCTTTGCCGTCCGCATACACCACCACCTCGGCCCTCAGCGCCTGCCCAGCGCGTAGGGCGGCCTGCCGAGTCTTCGGTAGCGCGCCCTGCTCGGCGACCCCCGCGGTAGAGACCAGCCGAAAGCGCGGGCTGCGCTCGAGCTCGCCACGCAGGCAGCTGCCCAGCAGGCTCTTGTCTGGCGCGGCCATCAGCGCGACCAAGGGGTTGACCGGCAGCTGCTTGCCGTTCTCCAGCCGGGGCAGACCAACGCCGGCCTTGTCGCTCAGGTTGGGCTTGGGCCTGCTCTGCTCGCGCAGCAGGTAGATCACCGTACCCACCGCCGCGAGCGCGATCACGGCGCTGATTAGCGCGATCAGGCCGCTCAAAGAGCGCGGCCCCTGCGACACCGCGGCGGCGCCACGGTCGGGCTTCACCGCCAGCTGCGGACCGGTGATCTCTCGCTCGTCGCGTCCCACCCCGTTGGTGCTGATCGGGCGCTTGGCCGGGATCGCCAGCCGCGCGTCGAGGAGGCTCGCCGAGAGCAGATCCTTCTGGCGAAACTCTGTCGGCCGCATCGGCACCAGCGAGGGGTCGCCGTAGAGCACGTAGCTGGCCCAACAGAGCGTCGTCTCGCCCTGCTCGCGCACGATCTTCTTGCGCGCCACGCGCATCGCCATCCCCGCTCCAGCGCCACGCCCCAAGGCCTCGTAGAACGCCAGGGCCAGGTCGGCGCTATGACCGTCGACGACCTCCCATTGGGTCCCGACATAGAGCCGCACGCCGGCTAATAAGAAGGCGTTGGCCAGCCCATAGACTTTATGTCCATCGGCGTGGTCTTCCGGCCGCCAGGCCTCCGTCTCGCTCGACCGGCAGGCGTTTGAGAAGACCAGCATCGGCATCGAGCGGCCGCCGGAGAGCGCCATCACGTCGGCGGCGGTGAGCTTGCCATCGGCCAGCAGCCACCCAGAGCGCTCCGGATGAGCCGCATCATGCTCGGCGTGGCCGGCGAAATGAATGATGTCATAGTCCTTCAGCTGGCGTCGCACGTTCTCGACGGTCGGATCCGCGATCAGGTTGGCGTCGACCACGCGGCGGGCGTCGAGGCGTGTCAGCAGCGCCTCCCCTTCGGCCTGCACCTGCGGCAAGTCTCCCTGCGGGTCGGCGCAGATCACCAACATCTTCAGCGGCCCCGACGAGGGCATCGGCGCCGAGCGCCCGATCATCGCCTGCGGCGTGGCGACCAGCCGGCCAAGATCATAGCGATGGCAGAAGAAGTCCTCGCCGTCGTGGAGCAGCTCCCAGGGGACGGTGACCAGCGACTCGTCGAGGCTGAGCACGATCGCCTCATCCCCCGAGGGCAGACGCTCGAGGATCTCGGGGTGCGTCAGCAGGTGCGTCAGCTGCTCGCCGACCTCGCGCAGGTGGCGCAGGTTGCTGTCTGAGAGCGTGTGGGCGCGGTTGCCCCGCTCGAGCACGGAGAGCGCCTCTAGGCTCAGCTCGTGGATACGCGAGGTCTCGAGGGCAACGCTACGCTTGAACGAGAGAGTCCCCGCCTCGAGGGTGTTGACCACCGCGTCGCCCTGCACATGAAAGGAAAGCCGCATCAACCGCGTCCGAGCGCTCTATCGCGCGAGCAACCGTTATATCATGGGGTGAGACCTGAGCACTCGCCGAGCGATCATCGCAGCATCAGATCGTCGACTCGACGCATTGGCTGCGTTGGCGCAACGCGGGCGAGGTGCTCCACCAGCGGGCGCCCGTCTCGGGGGTCCGCCAGCTCCGGCGAGAGCTCGAGCAGCGGGCCAAGCACGAAAGCCCGCTCGGTCAGCGCTGGATGAGGTAGCTCGAGCTCCGATGAGCTGAGGATCGCGTCACCAGCCAGGAGGAGATCGAGGTCGATCGTCCGGGGCCCCTTGTCTTTTTCGCGCACCCGGCCAAGGGCGCCCTCGATGCCCAGACAGAGCGAGAGCAGCGCGTCCGGCTCGAGCTCTGTGTGCAGCTCCGCCACAGCGTTGAGAAAACTGGGCTGCTCTTTGACTGGGCCGACCGGCGCGCTTTCGTAGACCGAGGAGATGCGCAGCACCTCGACTCCCTCTCGACGCAGCGCCGCGAGGGCCTCCTTCAGCAAGCGCGCACGATCGCCGAGGTTGGATCCAAGGCCGAGGTAAACCATCTGCGCCATCTAAGGCTGACTCCCTTCAACCCCCCGCTGGTCGATATCTAAATTCCCGAGCAAAGGCGAGCTTTTTTCCGTATCGCTGGGCGACAAGCCAGTAGGCTTTACCGGACTGCGGACACGTGATATCTCACACGCGAACAAACGTTGTCGCTTCGGCGAAGCGAAGGAACAACATGATCGAGTTCAACCAAGAGAGCAGAGATGGCGTCGTCGTCCTGACGGTCAAGGGTCGCCTCGACGCCGTGGCCGCACCGGAGCTGCGCCCGACCATCGACCAGCTGGTCGCCGACAAGCAAAAGTGGGTCGTCTTTGACCTGCACGAGCTGCAGATGATCGACAGCTCTGGCGTCGGCGCTATCGTCTCGCTCTTTAAGCGCCTGCGGATGATCGGCGGCGACGTCAAGATCGCCTGCCTCACCGGTCAACCCAAAGAGATCTTTCGCCTGCTGCGTCTCGATCGCGCCTTCGACATCTACGACGCCCTCGACACGGCAATCGCCAAGCTGAAGAAGTAGCACCTGTTGCGCATCGTTCGTTACCACCTGCGCGCTGACGTCAGCGCGACGGGTCGCGCCGTTCTTGGCGATGACGGCGAGCTCAGCGCCGTCGAGGGGCCAAGGGTCTCTACCCTCGAAGAGGTCACGCTGCTCCCGCCGGTCACGCCGAGCAAGGTTGTCGGCGTGGGGCTGAACTACCGCGCTCACGCCCAAGAGATGGGCAAAGCCTTGCCCGCGGAGCCGCTGCTCTTTCTGATGCCAGCCAGCGCGGTGATCGGCAGCGGTGACGAGATCGTGCGACCTCGCGGCTTCGAGCGCGTCGACTACGAAGGCGAGCTCGCGATCGTCTTCGGCAAGCGAGCTCGTGGGGTGCCAGCCGCGCACGCACATGAGGTGATCGCCGGGTTCTGCTGCTGCAACGACGTCACCGTGCGCGACCTGCAGAGGCGAGACGTGCAATACACCCGCGCGAAGGGCTTCGACACCTTCCTCCCCCTCGGCCCCTGCCTCACCACCGGGATCGACCTCCCCCGAGCGCAGGCGCTGCAGATCGAGACCCGCGTCGACGGTCAGACTCGTCAGTCCTCATCGACCTCGGACATGATCTTTGGCATCGGCCAGCTCGTCGAGACGGTGACCCGCGTGATGACCATGCTTCCAGGTGACGTGATCACCACCGGCACCCCGCCGGGCGTCGGCCAAGCCGAGATCGGCGCGACGATCGAGATCGAGATCGAAGAGATCGGCGTCTTGCGCAACACCGTCAGCGATGAGGTCACCGTCCCTCTTGGCAGGTAGGGCCCTCTTGGCAGGTAGGGCCCTCTTGGCAGGTAGGGCCCTCTTGGCAGGTAGGGCCCTATTGGCAGGCAGGTAGGGCCCTCTTGGCAGGTAGGGCCCTATTGGCAGGTAGGGTTGGTCAGGCTGTCATTGCAGCACGTGGTGCAGGTCGACGACGAGTAGACGCCAGTATCGCTCTCAAAGAGGCACCACGAGTACTTGCCCGCCCGCTTTTTGCAGTGGGCGCAAAACGAGCAGTGCCAGGTCTTAAAGTTGACCACGGTGTGGCCGCCTTTGCTTGTGCCCTGACCGCAATAAGCCACGCCGCAACCTTCCTTCGTGTTGGTGCCCGACTTATCACAGGTGGCAGGCCCAAGGCGCCGCTCACAGCCGTTGGAGATCTTGCCGTCGCAGTCGCCCCAGCCGCTGTCGCAGATCAGCTTACACGTGCCCGAGATGCACCTCGCCTTGGCGTGGTTGCCGTCTTTGCAGGGCGAGTTGCACTTGCCGCAGTGATGTGAGCTATTGGAGACCTTGGTCTCACAGCCGTCTTTAGCCATATCGCCGTTGCAGTCCCGATAGCCCTTATCGCAGGCGTATCCCTGGCACGCGCCAGTGCCGGCGACGCAGGTCGCGTCCTTGGCGTGGGGGACCGTGCAGTCTTTCAACGTGCCCTTGCAGGTCCCGCTGGCGTCGCAGGTCGCCGACAGCTCGCAGGGGTCTTTGGGCGTGCAGCCCGTACCTTCGCTGCGTTTGTCGTACTCGCAGACGCCTTGCACGCAGCGCCCCGGCGCGATCTGGCAGGGATCGGGCGCTTGGCTACAGTCAACGCCCTTGCAAGGCTCGCCAGTGCAGGAGCCGTCCTCGCAGGCTTCACCGCAGGTCACGGCCTTCTTGGTGTACTCGCAGACGCCGTTGACGCAGCTCCCCGGCAGCTCGTAGGTCTCGAGGGTGACGTCATCGGTGCAGCGGTTCTTGGGCGGCATATCGCAGGGCATGGGTAGCCCCAGGCAGCGGCCGTTGACGCAGAGATCGTCGACGGTGCAGGGGTTCTTGTCGTCGCAAAGAGCTGCCCGATCAACCCACGAGTAGACACCAACGGCGTCAACGCTGCAGATATAGCCGACCCCTTGGCAGACCCGCTCCTCGCAGACCCGCTCGGCGTCACAGCAGATGTCGATGCTGCTCTCACAGCCTGGCAACCGAACGCAAGGCCCGCCACCGCCGGCTGCCCCTGGGCAGCCGCTCGCAGACAGGAGCATCAAGAAGAGCGCTGGGGCGGCCGAGCGCGGCTTCAAGAGCGTCATCGTGGACTATTCCTGGGGCGGACCACAGCCGAAGGCACCCTGAACGGGCTGGCCCAGGTAGTTGTCCTTATAGCAGACGTTGGGCTCGACACAGTCGGTTGGCTGCTTGCATCCACAGTAGGTGTTGCCAATGCACT
Source organism: Pseudomonadota bacterium (assembly GCA_002747355.1). GTDB lineage: Bacteria > Myxococcota_A > Polyangia. The sequence continues at coordinate 10,958 of PDPC01000054.1, forward strand.
TCTTGCCATTCTCATGGGTCTTGCACTCGTCGTCGGACTTGCAGAAGCACCTCTCTTTGGTGGTGTCGCAGTTGGGACCGAAGGCTGAGGGGTTGTTCTTGCAGTCTTGATCGTTCAGGCAGCTGACGCAGAGGTGCTTCTTCCAGTCGGTCGGGTTGAGCTTGCAGACCTTCTCCAAGAGGTTGAGTTTGCAGTCGTCGTCTTTCTGGCAGTAGAGCTGCGGCGCCGAGGAGACGGTCAACACAGCAACCTTCGTGCCGTCGTAGGCTGGGTCGGTCTCGTCAGTGTCGACGAAGGTCCACGTGGCGCCGTTGTCATCGGAGAAGCGCATCGCCAGGTCGAACTCCCCGTCGAGCCATGGGGTCACCTTCCCCTCGTAGGTGTCGTAGTCACCGTCGTCTGCCTTGTAGGTCGCGTCAAACCAGCGCCAGGTGTAGCTCTTGAGGGGGTCTTTGCCCTTGACCGAGATGCCAAACTGCACCCGCAGGCCGTTGACCGCCTTCCCGCTGGTGGTGTCGGTCTTGCCGACGATCTTGACCTTGCCGGTGATGGTCTCCGACGAGAAGTCACGGAACGCCTCGATCGTCTTGGTGACGACGCTGCCGATGTAGTCGGACGTCGCGGGCTTGGTCACCCAGTATTGGAAGCCGACCGCGTTTGACTGTTGGTCACCGACGCGCACGGAGATGAAGACCTTGACGGGCTTGGCCGTATCGTAGGGCTGCTTGGGCAGCCGGAACTGAAGCGTTGCCGCCGACGAAACATCAACAATATCAATAAGATATGCACTGCCCCCCTCGACAAAGACCGCAGCGCCGGTGTCGAAGTTCTGGCCTATGAGGGTGACCGGGATCGTGCCATCGCAGTTGCCCTCGGCGCCGCCCTCCTTGTAGGGGCAGGCCGGACCGTTGTCGGGGACGATCGCAGTGATCTTGAGCTTCTTGTCTTCTGAGAGGTCTGGCTTGCCGACGTCGGGAGAGGGAGCTGTGTCCACGCCGGTGTCGGGTACGGCCTGGTCTGGTGTAGCCTTGTCGTCGTCGCTACAACCAACGACCGAGAACATCAAAGCGCCCGCGAGGAGCGCCGCCCAATGAACACGAAACACTCTAGTCATGGTCTAATCCTAGGTTGGCTCGTTTACGATCATGGCATCATAGAAGCCAAGAGACCAGTCGGTCAATGGAACCCGCCGTTTGACCTAGCTTCCGCGCAGACGGTAGACTTCGTCATCGGTTCTGAGCACTTTGACACCGTTGCCCCCTTCCGCCGCTCGGCGCAGCTCGCTCCCCGCCTCTAGGCGGCGCGCGGCCTTGGGTATCGCATGCTAAAAGGCAAAACACCGCTACTGATCGCCCTAATCCTCGCCCTGCTGGCGGGGGCGTTGGCCTGGTATCAAATCAAGATGTACAAGGAGGAGGTCACCCGCGGGTGGCAGCTACAAGACGTCATCGTCGCGTCGAGCAACCTCCAGCCTGGCAACTTCCTCTCGAACGACTCTGTGTCGGTCGACAAGATGCCGCGTAAGTTCATCTACGAGAGCGTGCTCGTGCCGGCCGACATGGAGGTCGCCCTGGGCCGCGAGGTCGTGGTCCCGATCAAACGCGGCGAGCCGATCCACTGGTATCAGCTCCAGGGCATCCGCTCCCTCGAGCGGCTCTCCAAGGCGGTGCGCAACCACGGCCGCGCGATCAGTATGGATGTCACCGAGCGCTCCTCGGTCGGCCAGTGGGTCCGCCCCAACGACCACGTCGACGTGCTCGGCACCTTCCGCGACGCCAACTCGAACCAGATGGTGGCGGTCACGCTGCTGCAAAACGTGATCGTGCTGGCCACCGGCCAGACCACCAGCGCGAGCCAGACCCGACGCGCCCGGCAGTACGGCACGGTGACCCTGCTGGTGCTGCCCGAGGAGGCCGAGATCATGGTCTTGGCGCAGGAGCTCGGTACGCTCTATCTCTCGCTGCGCAACGCTGAGGACATCAGCATCTTCGAGGAGCGCGCACGCACGACGATCGAGACCTTGCTCACCGGTGAACGGGTCAAGAAGCTGCAGCAGCGGCGCTACCGCACGATTCAGATCATCCGCGGCATCACCAAGAAGCTGAAGCGATAGGGGACGCCTCGAATGGCCGGCCTGATCACGCTCTTCTTCTTCGGCGCCATTGGGATCGTCACCTTGGTGATCCTCAACGTGCTGAACAAGGGCCTCGCGGAGTACGAGAAGCGGTACCTCGAGGAGAGCTCCAACACGCTGACGGAGATGTTCATCTTCGTCGACGGACGGCAGATCCTGCTGATCACGATCCTTTCTGCGATCGTCTTGGGGCTCTTGGGCTTGCTGCTCTTCAACTGGTACATCGCCACCTTGATGGTCTTCGTCGGCTTCATCTTACCCTTCTCGATCATCAAGAGGCTGCGCGAGCGGCGGATCCGGCAGTTCGATGAGCAGCTCGTCGACGCCCTGGTGCAGATGTCATCGGCCTTCCGCGCTGGCCTCTCGCTGGCGCAGGCTGCCGAGAGCGTCGCCGAGGAGATGCCCCGGCCGCTATCGCAGGAGTTTCAGCTCCTTCTCAAGGAGCTGAAGCTGGGCGTGCAGATGGACGAGGCGCTGGTCAACATGGCCGATCGGGTCGGCTCCGAAAACCTCCTGCTGGTGGTGACGGCGACCAACGTCTCGCGCAAGCTCGGTGGAAACCTCGCCGAGATGTTCGACACCATCTCCACGACGATCCGCGACCGCTTCCAGATCGAGGGTCGGGTCCGCGCCCTCACAGCGATGGGTCGAATGCAGGGTTGGGTCGTCGGCGCGATGCCGCTGGTGATGGGCCTGATCTTCAACTTCATGCGCCCCGATCTGATGAAACCCATGCTACAGCATACCTTCGGCGTGTTGCTGATCCTGGCGATTCTCGTGATGGAGATCCTGGGCATGCTGATGATCCGCAAGATTATCGCGATCGACGTCTAGAGGATGCTCTGGAGAGATGACGTAGCCTTTCGATGACCCCTTGGATCACATTGCTCGCGCGCACGCTGACCGCCACCGAGTGGATCCTGATCGGCTGCGCCGCGGCGATCGGCATCGCCGCCTTCCTGGTGGTCAAGTCGCTCTATCCTGAGCGCTTCCTCGACGAGGTGCGCGAGCGGGCCCGAGAGGAGCGGGCGAGCAAGCGCGTTGGCCCCGTGGGCGGGCGTGTCGAAGAGCGCCCCAGCCCGATGCGCGCCGCCGGCTCGGCCTTCGTCGGCAAGATCGGCGACTACTGCGACCCGCTGGTCAAGGAGCGCTTCCGCGCCAGGATGAAGCGCCGCTACCTGGCGCTAGGCAAACCCGAGTACCGGGCTCAGGACTTCATCGCCCAGCAGTTCCTCTACGCGCTGCTCTTCGGGCTCCTTGGCCTCTTGATCATGAACATGCTCAAGCGGCCCTTCTGGTTCTCGACGCCCTTTTTCGTCTTTGGTTGGTTCTTCCCGCATATCGCCCTGCGCGACCAGATCAAGAAGCGGGCGGGTGAGATCCGCAAGATGATGCCCTACCACATCGACCTCCTAACCCTCTCGGTGGAGGCCGGTCTCGACTTCGGTGGGGCGCTGCAGACCGTCGTCGACAAGGGGCAACCCGGACCGTTGATCGAGGAGCTGTCGATCGTGCTCTCGGAGATGAAGCTGGGCAAGACGCGCGAGGAAGCGCTGCGCAACTTCGCCGACCGGGTGCAGATCCTCGAGGTCTCGACCTTCGTCTCGAACCTCGTGCAGGCCGACAAGATGGGCACCTCGATGGGCAAAGTGCTGCGCATCCAGAGCGGCCAGATGCGCGTCGCCCGCGCGCAGCGCGCCGAGAAGCTGGCCAACGAGGCCCCCGTGAAGATGCTGCTGCCGCTGGTGCTCTGCTTCTTCCCCACCGTCTTCATGGTGCTCTTTGGCCCGATCGTTTTCCGCCTGTTTTATGGTGGGGGCTAGTCACCTGGAACGGAGTTCAGAGTCGTCAATGGCAGCAGGAAAACGCGGCAAATACTCGCGGCAACGTGCAGCGCGCAAGGCCGGCGCCAGAGAGCAGCCGGAGGAGGGGTTCATCCTGCGCGTGATCGACGGCCCCAACGAGGGCAAGGAGTATTTCTTCGAGCAGGAGGCCTCGATCGGGCGCGCCGAGGGCAACACGGTGCTGATCGTCGAGCCCGGCATCTCGCGCAACCACGCCCGGGTCTACGAAGAGCTCGGCGCTTTTATGCTCGAAGACCTCGGCAGCGGCAACGGGAGCCGACTCAACGGAGAGAAGATCGAGGCGCCGGAGGTGCTCCGCGACGGCGACTACATCACGCTCAGCCAGACCACCTTTCAGTTCTCTGTGCTCAACGCGATCAAGGGCGAGATCACCGCCGAGACACGGCTGGGTGAGATCGACGGCATCGACAAGACCAGCGAGTCGCAGACGCCGCCGCTGGTCAAGCGGCTGCTCGGCACCCTGCTGCGCAAGATCATCTGCGTCAGCGCGCTGCTGCTGCTCGTGGGGGGTGTCGCCTACAAGCTCTTGGCGAAGCAAACGATCGCGATCTTCGATCAATCGGACGTGCCGATGGCCTACTCGGACAGCGACGCCTTCTTTAACGCTGTCTTTGGCTACGGCAAATACGACCGTTCGCATAAGGATCGAGCGATCGTGACCTTCGAGTATCTCGGCGGACGGGCGACGCTGCAGTATGGGGCTTGGGGTGTCGACAAGGTCGGCGAAGTCAAGATCATGCTCAACGGAGAGACGATCTCGCAAGTCCCGTTGACGATGTCGCGCTGGATCTACGGGCTGAAGGTCATGCTCCCGCGTAGCAAGCTGAAGAAGGGCAAGCGCCACGAGCTCGTCTTCGACAATGTGCGCAACCCGCCAAACTCAGATCCTTGGAGCGTCTGTTATGTGCAGGTGATCCAGGAGGCGATCCCCCAGCCCAACCCCAAAGAGGCCCGTCACCGCTTCGAGCTGGCAAAGAAGGCCTGGGAAGACCGCGAGATCGAGGCCGGCAACGCCTACACGGCGCTGGTCGGCTTCAAGAAAGCCCGCGATCTCCTCGAAGGGCTCGCGGAGAAACCCGAACTCTACCAGGAGACGGTCGACTACATCACCAAGACCGACAAAGAGCTGACGCGACGGTTTCAGGAGGGTCTGTTTTCCTTTCGTCGCGCTGAGAAGCTCGAGAAGAACGCCAGCAAGGCCCGGCTCGTGTTGCTCCGTACCCTCCGCTATTTCCGCAAAGACGATTTTCGCTACCGCGAGCTGAAGCGCTATCTCGACGAGATGGCCGAGGCTCGATAGCACGCCGCGCCCACCCTGCAGGTAGGCGCTCTCACATCCCACGATGAGACGAGCCCGCAACGAAAGGACATCGCGGGGTCTGCTCCCCCCTGATCGCGAGCTAGCGACGCGATAGAGCTGACTGCATAGCAGGCTGTTCGGTCTTCATCCATCGCCACCCCGGTCCTCGGGGGCTCTGAGCCCCCGTTTTATGAGGTCACTCTAGCGATATCTTCTAAGGATTCTAAGTCTCTATGGCCGGCGGCTAGCTTGCCGCAGGTTTTCCGATCCGGTAGACTTCAGGACATGTCGCAGGCGCGTCGCAGCCGAGTCCCCGGCTGGCGGCCCGGGCCCGAGCAGGCTCCGGGGCGTGGCACTCCACCCGCTCGCCCAGGCGGCAACCCCTCTCCCCCAAGCGGCGGGGGCCCGGCTGTGCCGCCTCCGGGCGGCGGGGGCCCGGCTGTGCCGCCTCCGGGCGGCGGGGGCCCGGCTGTGCCGCCTCCGGGCGGGGGCTTAGCTATGCCGCCTCCGGGCGGGGGCCCGGCTATGCCGCGTCCGGGCGCGCCGATCGCCCAAATGGGTACCACCGACGACATCGACCCTGACGGCCTGGTCGAGCTCGATGGTGACGACCTCGAGCTACAAGACGAATCGCTCCACTATGGCGACGCGCCGATCGGCGCGATGCCCGAGACCGCGCCGCAAGAACCCCAGGCCCCTCTCCCGGGCGGGAAGGCTCCTCACCACCACCCGCCTCAAGGTCAGCGCCCACGACGGCAGCACGTCGTACATCCGAACGACGCACCTCTGGCCAATCGCGGCCCTGGTTCCTCGCCTTCGGGCGACGTCGCGAGCTCCGCACCTCCGGATCCGATGGCGGCCACTCATCTCCCCGACGAGAACATCGCCCCAGACAGCATCTCTCCGCCGGCCCATGGCGATGACTACGACGCGGGCTACGGCGACGCGGGCTACGGGTTTCCCGACGAGGCACCGGCGACCGGTGAAGACGAGCTCGACGCCGAGCCCACGCGCATCGAGTCTGACGTTCCCGGCGTGGGCGCTGATGAGCCCGAGGGCCCTCTCCCCAAGCTGGTGGTCATCGGCGGCAACGATCGGGGTAAGGAGTTCACGCTCGTCGACGGCGACAACGGCATCGGCCGCAGCCTCGACAACGCGGTGGTGCTCGCGGATATCGCCGTCTCTCGCAAGCACACGCTCATCTGTGCCGAGGGTGGGCAGTTCGTCGTGCGCGACCTGGGCAGCGGCAATGGCACACTGCTCAACGGCAACAAGGTCCACACCCATCAGCTCGCCGATGGCGATCAGATTGAGCTGGGCAACACGCTCTTGCGCTTCGTGCTGCCGCAGGGGGCGCTGGCCGAGGCTGCGACCGTCGTCGGCCACGTCGACGAGATGGCCCCAGCGCCCAAAGGAGCGCCCAACTCGCCTGTCGACGGCGGACGAGGGATCAAGACCGTCGACATCAAGCAGCTGCCCGACGAGGCGCTGCCGCCCGCACGCCGTCAAAGGCGACCGCTGACACGCCAACAGAAGCTGCTGGTCTTCGGCGGTGGCGGTGTCTTCTTGCTCTTGATCTTGATGCTCAGCCTCAAGGTGATGATGAAGAAGAAGCCGCCACTCCCCAAGAAGAAGGCCAACGCCAGCGCAGAGGCGATTAAGCACTTCGACCTTGGGTTGAAGTACTTCCGCGCTCAGCAGTGGGAGAAAGCTCGGCAGCACTACCTACGCGTCTTCGCGGTCGCCCCGGGCTTCGAGAACGCCAAGACCTACGCCAAACGCGCCGCGAGCGAGATGAAAGCGCAGGACGCGATCAAGGCGGCCAAGGACGCGCTGGCGACCAAGGACTACGACCGCGCGCGGCATCAGCTCTCGAAGGTGCCCTCCAAGTCGGTGTACGCCTCCGAAGCGCGGAAGCTGAAGCAACGCACCGACGACGAGCAGGTGGCCAAGCTGATCGCCGCGGCCAAGGCGCTCAAGGACGGCGATGACCCCGAGGGAGCGCTCGCGAAGGTCAAGCAAGCGCGGCGCATCGCGCCGACCAACCAGGTGGTCAAGACGCTCTACGACGAGCTGAGGAGCAACACGGACCCCACCAGCGGCAAGAAGGTCGCGATCAGGACCCCAACCGTGCGGCAACCCGCCTCCACGCGGCGACGTCCCTACAGGCCACGACGAGCGACGAGCGGCGGCAAGACGATCCGGGTCAGCGGTAGCGCGGTGAAGAAGGCGCTGGTGTCCTACCGGAACAAAGAGTGGCGCGAGGCCTATAGCGCGCTCTCCTCGGCGGCGGAGTCGATGCGCGGTCGGCGCGCCCGTACGATGAAGAAGCTAGCCAACGCCGTCAAGCAGGTTGGCGTGAACTACGCCCGCGGTCTGCGAACGCAGGCCACCAACCCGAGCGCGGCGTTGAACTACTACAGAAAAGCGCTGAAATACGATCGCCAGGTCCCGCGGCGGCCGCATCAGGCCACGCTAAAGAAGCACGTCTACAAGGTGGCGCGGATCTACGCCACGACCGCGTTTTCCGGTGGCAACTACCCGGGGAGCTACTCAGCGATCAAGACCGCCAAGGCCTACGGTAGCCTCGACAGCACGTTGAAGCGCCTGATCAAGCGCCTCGAGAAGAAGGCGATGGAGCTCTTCACCAAGGGCTATACGCTACGCACCCGCAGCCCCAAGGCGGCGCAGCGAATGTGGCAGACCGTGCTGCGGATGGTGCCACCGGGGAGCGCGGCCTATCAGAAAGCCTACAAATGGCTGAACAACGCCAAGCCGAGCTACCAAGACGAAGACGAGGACTAGCCTCGAGCCGGGGCTGCTACTAGCCTCGAGCTAGAGCGCTGACCAACTTACCTCCCGTCGCCGCGCTGGTCTGCGAAATCACAGCGGTTGTCGCTCGTCGGTTGCTTGCTACCAGCAGGCGCCCTTC
>PDPC01000083.1 GCA_002747355.1 Pseudomonadota bacterium
GCTCGGAGACGCCGACGCCTTTGAGGCCCGAAAGCTCATCTGGCCAGACCAGCTTGTCGACCATGTCATCACCTACATCCAAGAAGCGGACAACTGGTTTTGGGACGACGAGAACGGCGTCTACAACGCCCTCATCTCGCTCTCCCCCGACCAGCGCTTTGTCGTCTGGGAGCGTGCGCACGGGGATCTGGCGGGCCTTTTGTCCCACGACGATCTGAGAAAGGTCCGCGCCATGTGCGTGTCGGACGATGGTAACCAGGCCGCGACCGTCGACACCGCCCTGATGATGCGCATGGACCTGGCCACCACCGGCATGGGCACGGACGAGGAGGGCGCCCACCTCACCGCGACCCTGGCCGGCCAGCATCGGATGAGGGCCCAACAGATCGACGCTCGGCTCTACGAAGGCGTGAACACCACGGGCCAGCCCCTCACCGACGAGGCCCGCGCCGCGCTGCTGGCGGAGAAAGCGGCGATGGGAGATATGGACGCCCTTTTCGACGACCCCCAGGTGGACACGGACAGGTACGACGGCGACTCGTTCCTCGGCATGGCTCAAGGCGACCTCAGCCCGGACGAATTCACGGCGGTGCAGCAGGCCGTGCACGCGGATCCATTTCAAGTCGCGAAGCAGCGCATCCTGGCGGCGGAGCACTGTTACGGCAACGAGTGGGAGGTCATCTTCGACGCCCTGGAGGCCGCCCGGGCCGCGGTGGACGGGTCGCTCGCCGAGTGTACGGAGGGGCCCCAGGAGCTTCCTGCGCAGCAACAACGCCTCTTGCAGGACGCGCTCCTTCTGCGCCTGCGGGAAGACGAGGACCTCAAGCCCATCTTCGACGCGCTCTCGGGCGATGAAGCGGACCGCCTCCACGCCATCGCCACGGGAGACCCCTACGGCATGGCGAAGGGACGCATCTTGGCCCTCCTCGACGACTGGAGCACCGACGACGCCCAGCTCCTCCGGGTGCTCTGTGATCTCTCGGAAGACGACCGCGCGTCGTTGGTTCAGGATCGCCCCCTCTACGAGCGACTGCTCGTTCACAACGTGGGGAACTGGCGGGAGGTGGTCTCGGCCGCCATCCACACCGGCCGTATCCCGACCGATCTGGCCCTCACCTACGGCATACGGGGCACCGTGAACGGCCCCAACAAGGACATCGTCTTCGACGCCCTCTCGCGTCTGACCGACGTCGAGCGCCAGCAACTATGCAGAGGCTACGTGCTGGACGGGATGGGCCGCGAGAGCACCCTGCCGGAAGACCAGGACGCCATCGACGCGTGGCGCGCCCTCCACGCCAGGCTCGACGACAAACTGAGCGCTGAAGACATGGACGAAGCCCTTCAGCGCCTTGTCGGCCTACCCACCCCCGCCGAGCTCCTGTCCGCGTCGTCCCGCCTGGAGCGCGCTGAGATCCTACTGCTGCGCCAGCGCGAGCGCATGGCCATGCGCAACAACCTGACCGCCTGGGTCTCCAACACCGACGACACCATGGAGATCGCCCACGCGCAGTTCCTCGCGGCCTACCACGCCGCCACCGAAGATGGAGACGTCACGCTGCCGGAGCTCTCCGAGCTCGCGGCCCTCGACCAGGCGTTCAACGCCTGCTTCGTTGACCACGAACAGACCAGTGACACCGGCGCAGACATCGCCGCCACCGTGGCCGCCGTCGCGGTCGGGATTGGGGTGGCCATCATCACCGGAGGTCCAGGGGCCGCATCTTGGCCGGCCATCGCCGCGTGGGTTTCAGCCAACGCGGGCACGATGGTGAGCGGCGCTGTCATTGGGGGCATCGCCAGCGCGACCGCCGCGGAGCGCTTCGGAGGCGACTTCCGAGACGCCGACGACGCCGCGCGCCAAGCAGTCGCCGGGGCCGTCGAGGTGCTGGCGACCCTCACCGGCGCCGCCATGGCCTCCAGCGTCCTGGGCATGTCGGGCCTGAGCGGCGCGTCCCTCCGCGCGGCGATCGTGCGCAGCGCCGCCAAGGGCACCGCGATGGGGCTCCGACAGGTCGGCAGGGCGGTCGGGGCGGCCACCCTGGAGGGCGTCATCGACGGCATCGTGGGCGGCGCCATGGGCGACCTCGTGTGGACCCTCACCGACCCCAAGACCTACCAGCAGTCCCTGTGGGGGGTTGTCTGCACCGCCGGGCAGGCGGTCGTGCGGGGGGGCGCCATCGGGGGCGCGACCGGAGGCCTCGCGGCGACCGGCGTTGTGGCCGCGCGGGGGGTGTTGGCCCGGCGGGCGCTGCGGGGGATCGAGGTCGTCGAGGACACGAGCCTCGGACGCCTCTCGCGCATCGACTACGAGGCCCCGCAGGGAGGACGCCTCCAGCGCGTCATCTTCCGAGTGGGGCGACAAGCCAAAGACAGCGACATCATCGCCCACCTCGACGCCGTCATGCAGATGCAGCGCATCGACCGCCTGGCCGCCCGAGTCGCCGGGACGGAGGGCTTTGAGGCCGTCGTCGAGGTCGACAAGCTCCAGCGCGTCCTCCAAGACCGTCTCCAGGAGCTCTCCGGAGACCGGCTCCCCCCGGGCACGCTCGCGAACTTCCGGGCCGAGCTCGACGTCCTGGAGTACAACCTCGACCACTTCGCGGCGCGCATGGACAGCCTGGCCCCCGGCAGCAGCCGGATTGGCCAGTTCGACGCGCCCGTGGGCTACCCGGAGCTGCCGACCGGCCCCGACGGGGAGCGCCTGTACACTTACTTCCGCAAGCCCGGCGGCGAGTGGGGCGTGCGGCGTTTGGAGATCGATGGGGAGACCCCGGCGCTGCACATCGAGGTGAACGAGGCCGGCGAGCGGTGCCTCAAGGAGGGGCTGGTGGACGAGGGCCCCACGCCCACCTTCGGGGACGACACCACCTCCCAGATGGCGCTGGAGCTGCTCACCGGACCGAGTAGCCAGTCCAGCCTCAAGCCCCTGTACGAGATGGCCCGGCGAGAGGGGCTCGTGGACGAGGCGGCCCTGCTGGCCTCCCTCCCCGCCCAGGTGGGAGGCATGACGGAGGACATCGTGCGGCGCCGGCTCAAGGGGGTCCTCAAGGAGCGGCTGATCGACGCCATGTTCGGCGGCGGCCAGCCCTTTACCGCGGAGGAGAGCATCGCGGTGATGCGGCGCATGCTCACCACCGAGCTCAACTCCGGCGATCTGGGCAGCTTGTCGGAGGAGTGGTACCAGGCCTTCGCCAGGAGGTACGGCGACCGCCCAGACCTCATCCGGCACCCCCAACTGCTACGGTCCAGCCTGGACAACCCGCGCTCACCGGACTTTGTGGAAGGGGCCACGCTGATCGAGGTAAAGTCCACCCGAGCGGGGCTCAGCACCCGGGACGTCGACCAGCTCAACGACTACCTGAGGACGGCGCAGAACGGCGAACGGGTGATGGTTCGGGGTTTGGGCACGCGGGAGGTAAACAAGGTGCGGATCGTGTTCACGAACCCGGAGGGGGCGGCAGGATCGCTTGGGGATCTCGAAGACTTCTTCGAACAATTCGGCGATGTGCTGGAGGTGGAGGTCATTGGAGCCACTGGCTCGTCGGTGTACAGAGACCGAGATACCCTCGCCACAGCCCTTGGAGCCCCTCGATGAAGTTGCGCCTCCTCCGCTTTACCTTCACCACCGCGGAGACGATCCGCACCTTTCGACAGTGCGAAGCCCTGGAGGTGTCCCAACGCCTTCCGAGTGGACAGATAGAGCCGAACCCCTCCAGATGCCGCAACAAGGCCAAATGGAAAAAAGCAACGTACGAGGACA
>PDPC01000055.1 GCA_002747355.1 Pseudomonadota bacterium
AAGGATGCGGAATCACAGCGTAGGAGCGAGAAGGGCGCCTGCTGGTAGCAAGCAACCGACGAGCAACAACCGCTGTGATTTCGCAGACCAGCGCGGCGATGGGAGGTAAGTTGGTCTGCGCTCTAGGCCTCAGAAAGCTCGCCGTACCACCCGTATGGCTCATGTCTTCGGCTACGAAATCGGCTCGGCAGCTCAGCACCCGGCTCGGTCCCGAATGTGTAGGGGTGCTCTTAGGAGCGCAGGCAGCCAACGAGGGAGCGCCCTCCACCACCATGAACGAGGGTGAGATCAACGACGGGCGGGGATCTCACTCAGGCCGCCGAGAGAGGGCTGCAGAACCTCGGGGATCGCGATCGAACCATCCGCGCGCTGGTTGTTTTCATAGATCGCGATCATCGTACGGCTGATCGCGAGCGCCGTGCCGTTGAGCAGGTGGACGAAGCGAGGCGACGCCTTGGCTTCGGGCCGATAGCGGATCTTCAAGCGGCGCGCCTGGTAGTCGAGGCAGTTGCTGCACGAGGTCACCTCGCCGTAGGCCTCGCGTCCCGGCATCCAGGCCTCGATGTCGTACTTCTTTGCCGCGGGGGCGCCAAGGTCACCAGCGCAGACGTTGACCACCCGATAGGGGATGCGCAGAGCCTGGAGCAGGCGCTCCTCGTAGTCGCGGATCGCCTCGTGTTGGGTGGTGGAGTCGTCCTCTTTGCAGAGGATGAACATCTCGGCCTTGCTGAACTGGTGGACCCGATAGAGCCCGCGTGACTCGCGGCCGTAGGCGCCGGCCTCGGTGCGGAAGCAATGTGAGAAGCCCAGGTAGCGTAGCGGCAGCTGCTCGGCGCTGAGGATCTCGTCGGCGTGGTAACCGCCGACCGTGATCTCGGCGGTGCCGACCAGGCAGAGATCGCTCTCCTCGACGTTGTAGACTTGACGCTCCGGTCCGCGGGGGGCGAAGCCGATCCCCTCGAGGACCTCGGCGCGGGCCAGGTCTGGCGTGGCGATCGGTATGAAGCCCTCGCCGACCAGCTGGGCTGCTGCGAAAGCGAGCAAGGCCTGCTCGAGCAGCGCCGCCTCGCGTTTGAGGAAATAGAAGTTGCTGCCGGTAACCTTCGCCGCGCGATCGAAGTCGATCGTGTCGGTGATCTGCCCGAGCTCGACGTGATCCCGGGGCTCGAAGTCGAAGCTCGGAGGCTCGCCCCAGCGCGAGATCTCGGCGTTCTCCTCATCGGTCTTGCCGTCTGGGACGTCATCGGCGAGGACGTTGGGCATCAGCCGCAGCAGCTCGTCGCGCTCGGCGGCGAGGGTCTCGACCTCGCCCTCGAGGCTGCCCAGCTCTTGCTTGAGCTCCTTGACCTCGTCGATCGCCGCTTGTCGGGCGTTCGCTTGCAGCGTCTTGATTGAAGAAGAGAGCTCGTTGCGCCGCGCGCGCAGCTCGTTGACGCGTTTCTCGGCCTCGCGCCAGCGGGCATCGGCGGCGAGCAAGGCGTCGATGTCGACCTTCGAGGCGTCGAGGTTGCGACGGAGGATTGAGGTGCGAATACGGTTCGGGTCCTCGCGGATCAGCTTGATGTCCAGCATGCGCCACGTATAGCTGGGGCCACGCCGAATTGACAACCGCCCCGCGCAAAAAACGTCACGGCCGACGTCGCTCATGTCGCCCATCGGTCTTGATGAACTGCGCCGCGTCGGCTATCACGAGCATGCTCGCCGAGCGCGAGCGCTGGAGGAGTGGCCGAGCGGTTTAAGGCGGCGGTCTTGAAAACCGTTGTGGGGCAACTCACCGGGGGTTCGAATCCCTCCTCCTCCGCTAAAAATCCTATAATTTCAGCATGTTACAGCAGGGTCTCCCCTTATCTCTGTATCCTTCGTTGCCGCGAGCTGCTCGCCAACCATGAAACCGCTCTCCACCTTTCCTCACGCTGCGAAAACCCAGATCCGCTACGTCTTGACGGATATCGACGACACCTTGACCCTCGACGGCAGGCTGCCCGCGGCGGCCTATGGGGCGATGGAGCGGCTGCAAGAGGCTGGGATCAAGGTCGTGCCGATCACCGGCAGACCGGCCGGTTGGTGTGACCATATCGCCCGGATGTGGCCGGTAGACGGCCTGGTGGGCGAAAACGGCGCGTTCTACTTCGTCTACGATCAACAGCAGCGGAAGATGATCCGCTGCTACTGGCGGAGCGAGGAGCAGCGCCTCGAGGACCGCGAGCGGCTCGCTCTGTTGGCGAAGGCGATCGTCGAAAAGGTGCCGGGCTGCCGGGTCTCGGTCGACCAGCCCTACCGCGAAGCGGACCTGGCGATCGACGTCTGCGAGGATGTGCCACCCCTCGACGCCGCGGCGGTCGAGGCCATCGTGCGGCTCTTCGAAGCGGCCGGCGCCACGGTGAAGGTCAGCTCGATTCACGTCAACGGCTGGTTCGGCGAGTACGACAAGCTCTCGATGACCAAGCGGCTCTTCGCCGAGGTCTACGGTGTGGAGCTCGAGGAGGTGCGAGAGCGCGTGATCTTCAGCGGCGACTCCCCCAACGACGCCCCGATGTTTGGCTACTTTCCGAGCAGCGTAGGGGTCGCCAACGTGCTGCGCTTTCGCGACGAGCTGAAAGCTGCGCCAACATGGATCACCCAAGAGCGGGGAGGCCTAGGCTTCGCGGAGCTGGTCGACGTCCTGCTCGACTCATGACAGCCTGAAGAGGCTCGCCAGCCCGATGAGGCGATGTCAGCGCGCGAGGAGCAGCGCGATGGTCGCCAGCAGGCCGGCGATCACCAGCAGCGAGAGCACGAGGGCGAGCTTCAGCGACCGGGGATCGTTGGTGACGGAGGGGTATGGCGTCGTCTTCTCAGTGAGCAGGTCCGCTGGCGCCCAGGTGCCCGACTCAGCGAAGAGATCGACCGTGGGAAAGGGGTCGGTCGTGTCGCGCTGCAGCCGCGAGAGCGCGTGCTCGATCCGCTCCGCTTTCGTCGGGGTCAGGTCTTCGAACATCAGCCCCATGCCTTTGAGCCGCTCCTTCCGCGAAGACGGGAAGCTGAGACCCTCTCGCTGGTCGGGAGAGACGCAGGTGTCATCGCGAACCCAGACCACCCGGCAGGCGACATCGATCGGGCTCTTGGGCAGAAAGGAGAGCTCGCAGCGCACGCGCTCGCCGACCTCTACCGGCTCGTCGGCGGCGACGAAGAGCCCCGTCGAGCTGAGGTTGATCGCCAGCGCGCGTGAATGCGTGAGGCGCCCTTCGCCGCGCAGCCGCACGGGCTCACAGAGGCGCACGCGGGTGGCGCCGCGGCGCTTGCGCTCATGGGTGCCGCTCATCGACATGGCATGAAGCCTAGAGCGCTGATCAGCTTACCGGACCGAGCTGCGCGAAGGATGCGGAATCACGGCGTAGGAGCGAGGAGGGCGCCTGCTGGTAGCAAGCAACCGAGCATCGGCGGCGTGCTCGGCGGCGCGACCCTGGCGTCTGCTGCGTCGAGCCCCTCCTCGCCCTCTTCGCCCTCGGCTTCGTAGGGTGGCGGCACGACCTTGGGGATCGGGCGCACCTGGCAGGTCAGCCGATCGGCGGGGATGGCGATCACCTCGGCCTCGAAGCGGCGCGAGACCAGCACGCGCGAGCCCTCTACGATTCGATTGTCGAGTCGCATGTCACTCCTTCTGTGGGACGTACACCCACCAACGACTGAACGGCCGACGTACCAATGCAGCCAAAGCTACGGCAGACGCTGTGAGGGCGGCTTTCTTCTCACGCACGTCTCTGCCCACTCGTTTTATACTGCGTCGCGACCCTATAGGGTAGCAGGAACACACCGTCATTCAGGCCGTGTCCTGGCAACCTGCCAACCTGGCAACCTGACGACGTGTTGATCGAGCCCTCCGATCGCCTCGCTCGGTCCTCCATCAACAGGCTGATATGCGCCTACGAGGTCGTGTTGGATAGGTGGCGGTGAGAGGCTGATCGTTCAGCGGCAGGACGTGTAGTTCTTGCGATAGAGACCGGCGTCTCGGGGGGGCAGCCCCTCTTGCACCGCGCGCTTGATCAGCCGCTCGAAGCTTTTGCAGATCCCGAGCCTGCCGACCTTCAGCGCTGCGTTTTGATAGAGGTAGGGCCAAAAGTACGTCAGGCGCACCTGGCCGCTGTTGTGCCTAGCGCGGCAGGCCTTCTCGATCTCCTTGATCGTCGTCTGGATGCCGGCGAGCCCCAGAAGACGGATCCGCTTCTGGAAGATCGTGCCCAGGCCGACGCGCAGATCCATGTCTTTACAGGTCTTCAGGCCCTTCTGATAGCGTCTCAAGGTTCGCATGGTGTAGGTCTTCTTTAGGCCGAGCTGCTCTTTGATCAGGCGCTCGACGCGCTTGTATTGGCGAGACGTGGGATAAAGGTCGAGCACCTCCTGCCATTTCGCGACGGCGGCGTCGCGTTTGCCGTGGAGCAGCAGCGCCTGGCCCCAGACGACGCGCGCGCTGATCGCCCTATATTCGGCCTGTCGCGCCCTGCCCTTGGCCTGCTTGTCGAGGTCTTTGATCACGTTGCGTAGCAGCCGAGTGCCCAGCTGCTGGTAGCGCGCCGAGAGGATCGCCGGTGGGGGAGAGAGCGCCAGCGGGCCAAGCTTTCGCGGCTGGCCGAAGTCGCGCCCGGCGAGCAGGAACTGACCGAGCCTGACGCTGACGCTAGCGGCGTCGAGCCTGATGGGCCCGAGCTCGGCCTCGCGGATCACGCGCTGGTCTTCGGGAGAAAGGCGGACGCGGCGATCGAGGAGGCGCAGCCCGTTTTGCAGCACTCGCGTGTGGAGCTTGGCGTAGCGCGCGATGCCCTTGATCAACGCCAGCTGGTTTTTGACGTAGCCCTCGATCCCCGCTAACACGGCCCGGCGCTTGGTGGGGAGCACCAGGTTGGGCTGCTTCATCGTGAGCTGGGAGCGCAGGGCCCGCAGCTGCAGCCGGCCGATCACGAATCGATAGCCGAGGGCGTTCTTCGCCACCTGCTCATCTCTAAGGCGCTTGTGGCGTTCGACGTAGGCGCGCGCCTTCTTCCATAGCGCCTTGACTTGAGCGTCGAGAGCGAGGATGCGGCGAAGCCCGGCTTGTTTGACACGCTTTTTCAGCTCGCGCTGGCGTTGCTTGGCGAGGCTGAAGCTGGGCGCCTGGGCGGCCACCGCGGCGAGGCGTAGGGCCGCCGCGCGGAACTTGCCGCGGTCGATTAAGTCTAGGCCCTTGGAGTAGTCGACCAGCATCGCGATGCTGGGGATGTAGGTGCGACCGCGTCGTGGGCGGTAGGCGTGAATTCGAGCGGCTCGAGTCGGTCGCGCCGTGCCGGCGGCGCCGGTGGCCTGTCTGAGGCCGTTGACAAAGAGCGCGACCAGCTTCTGCTCGAGCTCAAAGATGGCCCTCTTGGCGCCGACGACCTTCTTGCCGACCACGATCTGCCCATTTCGGATGCGGATTAGCCGCGCGCCGATGCGAATGTTTTCACCAACGACGGCGAAGCTGCCGCTGACCACATGGGTCGCTCCCAGCTGCTTGCCGATCCGCACCGCCGTGTGCTTGTTGAAGAAACGGGAGCGCTGCAGCTTCAGCTCCTTCACGATCGACTGCAGCTTGTCGCGCTCGACGACGACGATGCCCCGCACCGACGCCAGATCGGTGATGAACATGTCGGCCAGCCCCTTCTGCAGCACGTCCAGCTGCTTGTTGGCCGTGTTGTTGTCGAAGTAGAGCACCGCCAGGCGCGGTTGCTTGGTGGCGTGAGCGGTCGCTGGTGTGGAAAGCAGCGTCAACGCTGCGACCAAGGTGAACCTCGAGATCCAGATCCAAAACGAGCGTCGCATGAGGTTGAGTCTCGCCGCCTAACGGCTCGCGCTCAAGGCCTTTGGCCTCGGCCCGCGAAAGACGTATCGTTCGATCATGCGCGCTCGCACGTGGATCTTGCTGATCGTTATCGCTTTTCTCGGCGGTTATCGCGTGGGCACCTGCCGAGGTCAGCGCTCGGCGTCTTCGGCTCGTCTCCGAGCTCATCGGGGTGCTTCTAAGGGCACAAAGGTCGTTGTCCGAGCGGGAGAGCGCCTCGACGTGAGGCTGGGGATGCGAGATGGAGGCACGCGGGTGGAGATGCGGGATGGGGACGGGCGGCGATCGGACGCCAGCGGGAGCGCGAAGGACCCCGCCCGCAGGAGAGTCCAGGGGCTCGACCGCCAGTGATCGGCCAGTGATCAACAGCGCGGGAGAGCTCGTCTTTGGCTACATAAGCCCTCATGGGCTCTCGACCTCGCTACCTGGCCTCTCGCTGGCGGCTCACCACCTATCAGCCAGCGCGGATCTGGATCTGCCGTGGGCGGATCGCCGCGGCCTTGGGCAGATGGATCGAGACCACGCCGTTGGTCATCTTGGCTTCGACCTTTGCCGCGTCGACGCCGCTAGGCAGCGTGAAGGCCCGGCGATAGCCTGCGTAGGCGAAGCCCAGGGCGGAGTTGTTGTCGCGGCGCGCCTCGATGGTCAGCTCGTTTTTGTCGAGGTGGACCACCAGGCCGTCCTCATGTACGCCGGGCACATCGGCGGCGACGAGCCACTCCTCCTCGTTTTCGAAGACGTCGACCGGCGGCTCGAGCCAGCGCTTGGTCTCCACCGGCTCGGCGCGCCCTTCGTCACGCTTGGTCAGCTGGTTGCTCATCGTCATTCTCCCTGATTCTCGACCCTGTCGTGTCGAGCTGTCGTGTTGACCCTCTCGTGTCGACCTCTCATGTCGACCTCTCGTGTCGACCTCTCGTGTCGACCCACTAGCTGCTCTTGACCGTGATCTGCCGCGGCTTGGCCTCGGCCGCTTTCTCTAGCGTGACGTTCAGCACACCGTCTTTGGCGGTCGCGATGGTGCGCTCCGGATCCACGGGGCAGGGCAGCGAGAAGCTGCGGCTGAACTTGAAGCTACCGCGCTCCTGACGGCGCAGCTTGTAGCCCTCGGGGACCTCGAGCTTGCGCTCGCCAGCGATGGTCAGCACGTCCTGACTGAGCGTCAACGTCACGTCCTCGGCGGCGAGGCCGGGGATCTCGGCGGTGAACACCAGGGCGTTGCCGTCATCGCGCATCTCGAGATAGGGCCAGCCGCCGTTCGAGGTCAAGCCGGTGTCCGGTATCCCGCCGCGGCTGCGGTCGAAGACGTGATCCATCTGACGACGGAACTCGTCGAGGGCTGCGAACGTCCGATCGAAATCGCTCCAGCGAGTGAGCATGGTGCACCTCCTGGCGAAAGCCATCTGGGGTTGACTCTGATCCGCGGAGCCTCGCGGCTCGTCTCGCCGCTGGCTGCTCGCTTCTGCAACTAGAGTTAAGTTCGGCGTAGGGAGTGTCAACCCGACCGGGCTGTTTTTTGGGGGGCCGATGGATCCGAACCCACAGAACCTTGCGCGGATCGGTCGGCGGGAATAGAAGCCCTTCAACGGGGCTTAGCACGCCAAGCCGAGAGCAAAACCAACGTGAACGTCAGACGACGTCTTGTGTTGCGCGCAGATGCTGTCACAACCGAAGAGCGACGCGGTGCGCGCTGGCCTCAGATGCTCCGCGACAAGACGACGACAAGGGACCGCACGAGCGGACAACGCACGGGTGCGGTTCGTTGTCGCACCCGGGAACACCATAGAGGGGCGCCAAAGGGCGCACCGAACGGATCGCCATGACCCAAAGCTCCTCCGAACGCGCAGCAAGCGAGCCCGTCGCGGACCAAGCGGCCGCACGCCCAGTGCTGATTCGTCACTGCGGTCTCTGTGGTCATGCCTTCGTGCAACGCCGCCGGCGTCCCCACACATCATCACATAAGATCTCCGCGACGGATCATAGCGCGCTGCGTCGATCGGCCGGTTTAGACTCCGATTGGGCTTCGTCACCGAGCTGTCCCCACTGTGGCCACACGCAGACGTCCATCCTCGATAGCGCCCCCACGATGGCGCATGGCATCGATCGCGCGCGACGCCTTTCGGCGATCAGCCGCGGCGGAGCCGCCGAGGCGGTCGCGTTGGCCGCCGAGTCTGCCGAGCTCCTCCCGGTCGTCGACCCTGCGTTGGCCGCTGGCTGACCGCGCGTTTTCAGAGCACCCCTACACACGCCTCCCGTCGCCGGGCAACCGCACTGCTGGCCGCTTTTTGGGCCTCAGAGAGCTCGCCAGACCACCCGTAGGGCTCGTTTCTTCGGCGACGGCTCGGCAGCTCAACACCCGGCTCGGTCCCGAATGTGTAGGGAAGCTCTTCAGTCGCCCTTGCCTTTCGCGGAGATCCGTCTCTCAGCCAGAGAGACCTCCTCGCTACGGTAAGCGGATCAGCGCTCGAGCGCTTCACCCGACGAGCGAGGGCTCGGATCGAGCCCTCGAGGGTTTCGATCGAAAACGAAAAGGGACCTAGGTCAAGACCTAGATCCCTTGGATTCTCTAGCGCACCCGGAGCGATTCGAACGCCCGACCCTCGGTTCCGTAGACCGATGCTCTATCCAGCTGAGCTACGGGTGCCTATTCGATTGTCGCTTCCGCCTTCCAGCGTGAGCGCGGGCCAATATTGCCGACCGGTCGCTCTCGGTCAAGCCCCCTCGGGCTGAAAAGATCGACGAAACGTGCGGCTCCAGAAACACGAAACCCCCGAGGTGTTTGCCACGGGGGTCGCGATGCGGAGAGGGAGGGATTCGAACCCTCGGTAGGTAATCCTACACTCGCTTAGCAGGCGAGCACCTTCGGCCACTCGGTCACCTCTCCACCTGCTTGGGCCAAGGCTTAGCTGAAAGGCTCGCACTTGACAAGACCCTGATGTTGCTGGGAATGCATCTACCGGCACTTTCACCCGCTGCAGCTCGGAGCGCGGCGCAAATGGGCGTCGGTTTCGCCCCAGAGCGGTTAGGATGGTCCTGCGAGGGTTCGTAGGTGTTCCCAACACTGAGGGTTGGTACGAGGGTTAGATGTCGCGTTACAGCTCGATCTCGATCACCGCGCACTACACCGCGCAGGCTTGGGTCCGCCAGGGGTTGCCCTGGGCGGAGTTTTTCGACACCACGCAGGGGCGAGCGCTTCACGCCCTCTGTGAGGTTTTCTTCGCAGCGGCGCGCCGAGCGGGGTTTTCGACCCCCTCGGAGTTTCTGGTGCAACGTCATCGGATCATCGACGCGCTCGTCGCCGAGGCCTGCCCTGCACAGCTGATCGAGCTCGGCGCGGGGCTCTCCCCCCGGGCGTTGGCCTTCGCCGACAGCTCCGGCGGGCCAGCTCTCGACATCGATCTTCCAGCGATGGTCGAGCTGAAGCGTCAACGCCTCGGTGGCCATGCGCCCCCGAGCTACCGCGCCCTCGCCGTCGATCTGGTCGCAGCCAACGACTACACTCAAGCGCTCTCACCCTACCTGAAGCCCGTCTCGCCGACGGTGGTGATCTCCGAGGGGTTGGTGGCGTATTTCCCGCTACCACGGCAGCAGCAGATCTTCGATCGCGTCGCCGCCCTGCTACGCCGCCTTGGCGGTGGACGCTATATCACCGATATCCACCATCAGCAGACGGTCGATCGCCTCGGTGCGACAGCGCGCGTCTTCCGGACGTTGCTCTCTCTGCTCTCACGCAACCGCCAACCCCTTCAGATCCCCAATGAAGCCGTCGGCCGCCGGATGATCGCCTCGGCGGGCTTCGACGAGCTCTCGATCCACGACCCACAGAGCTTTCGCAGTCAGCTCGATCTACCCAACCCGGAGCGCGACTCGGGGCTGGTGGTCTACGAGGCCACGATCGGCTGAGAGAACCGAGGAGCGATGAGACGCATACCCACCCCTGCCCTCGCCGTCTTCATCACGACTTCTGCTTCTCAGCTCAGGGTTGAGCCAATACTCCCCGATTAATTGATGGTGCCGCAGTTGTAGGTGACCCCGAACTCGTGGAGGATCGGCGTCTGGGTCTTGTCTTGCGAGGTCAGGATAAACTTCACCTGCAGCCGCGTGGCCTGCGTCGGTGCCACGAGGCTGATGTCCGCCGGTGAGCTCGAGAGGTCTGCGCTCCAGCTGCCGAAGACGCCCATCGCGTTGCCCTTGCGCACCTGCGCTGACAGGGACGTTCCTGTCGGCACGGTGCTCTTGAAGTGCAGCTGGTCGAAGGTGCCGATCCCGTCTCCGGGACAAGAAAACTCGTAGACGTAGCGCCCCGCAGGCCGAGTGAAGGTGCGCAGACCAAAGCCGGTAAAGTCGCTGTAGGTGTAGGGGCCGAGCCCGACGGGCACGACCTTGGTGGTCGCCGTGGCGGGCTTGAGCGGCTCACCAGCGCTGTCGACGTCGAGGCGGGAGGCGACGTTGTTGTTCTCGCTGATGGCCCAGATGTGACCGGCGAAGTCGACGCCCACGCCGACGACCTCGGTCCCCGTCACGGGCCAATAGGTCGTCGTCTTGGTCAGATCGTGGAGGCCGTCGGCCAGGCTCTGATCGAGGCGCAGCACGAAGCCGTTGTTGATCGCGACCCAGACCTTGCCGCGGGTGTCGACCGCAACGCCTCTGGCCTCGGCGAGGGTCTTCGGGTAGGTCGCGGCCATCCAGGTGCCCTGATGCAGCGTCGCGAAGCTGCTGCGTTTGGGGCGATAACGAAAGACGCGGCTCGAATCCCAGCCGCCAATCCACAGCTCGTCTTGCTGACCCAGCGCGATGCCGTAGAAGCTCGCGTTACCGAAGGGCTCGTCGAGCAGCGGTCCGACGGAGCTGGGGTTCTTCGTGTCGAGGTAGGTCAGGGTGCCGACGTCGTCGTCGACAGACCAGAGGATGCCTTGGCTGTCGACCACACAGCCGTAGACATGGTGACCTGCGGCGAGGTTGTAGGGTCCCGAGAGCTGGCCTGTCTTGCCATCGACCTTGAAGAAGCCGTTGATCGCGCGGGCGTAGGTCCCGACCCAGGCGTTGGAGGGGCCGCCGTCGACGCCTCCCGTGTCGAGGCAGACGGAGCGGCCGATGTCGGTCTTGTTGCCGTAGTTGACCGTGAAGAGCACGCACTCGTCGTCGTCGCCGAGAAACTCTGGCGGCTTGCCCGCGAAGGCGCCGGTGCAGATGGTGGCTGCGTTGTCGGGGGTGCCGTCGCCGTTGCAGTCGACGGTGATCGTGCCGTCGCCGTCCCGATCAGCGGAGGTGTCGATGGCGTTGTTGTTGTTGCGATCGACGCAGCGGGAGACGTCGTTGGCGATCTTGGTCACTGAGGGCTGGTTGGCGAAGGCGCGGTTCGCCACCCAGACGTCGTAGTTGGTGTCGACCGCCGTACGCGAGGGATCGTGGGTGTCGAGGGCGTCGATCGGCGAGCCATGCTTGTCGACGCACCCTGCCGCGCCCGGGATGGAGTGGCAGGTGATCGAGAAGTAGCGTGCGACCTCTTTCATCGCCTGGGTGTCGATCTTTGAGATCGTCCCACGACCGAGGTCGTCGGTGTTGGCGATCCACATATAGTGGTGCTTGGTCTTCTCCTGGCCGAGCACCAGGTCACCGTTGGCGTCGAGGACCACGCCAGCAAGATCTTTGAGGTTTGGGTCCTGCGCGCTGTCGATCGGGAAGGGGCCGTCGCCGAGGCCGCAGCCTTCATCGACGGTCTTGTCGCAGTCGTTGTCGACACCGTCGCAGAGCTCTTTGGCTCCAGGGTGGATCGTTTTGTCGTTGTCATCACAGTCGGGACCGGCGGGGCAACCCTGACCATAGCCGTCGCCGTCTTGGTCGATCCCCGCTGGGCAGCTGCCCACACCGCCCTGATCGTCTCCCTTTGTGATCAGGGCGTCTGGGGCGAGACCGTCCTTGGTGGGCGCGTCGTTGGTGCCCTCGCACGCTGAAGAGAGGGCGATCGTCAGCCCCAATACAAGAAACCCGACGGCTTGCACCGACCGAACCCACAAACGCATGAGACGTATTCTCCAGCTTAGACGTGCAACTCGTAGCGTAACGGAAGGGGGGGAAGAGTGAAAGCGGCTTGCTGCCAGCCGATGGCGGTTGTGTCGGGTAGCGGGAGTACCGAAGCAGAAGCACCGAAGCAGCCCTCAGCGAGCGCGCGCGAGGAACCTTTGGTACTGGGCGCGGGCCTCGGCGCGGGTGATGCCGCGACCGATCATCGGTTTGAGGTCGAAGAGCTCGCAGCGCCGGGCCTCACAGCGCATCCCGCAGAGCCGAGCTGGGTCGACCCAGTAGCGGCTCGCCGCGACGACGGCGTGCGCTCTGCCGGAGTGCCTGGCCACCCAGGCGGGCATCGTCTCTCCATAGAGCTTGATCCGCACCAGTCGCCCCCCGAAGAACAGCAGCTTGAGCTTGCGAAAGGGGCCGCGAGGCAGCCGCGCCGAGAGCTTGCCATGCTCGACGCGGCGACCCGTGGGCTCGATCGTGCGCACGAGGCGCAGCCGCTGTTGTGCTTTGCGCTTGACGAGCAGCCGCTCCACGGCGCCGATGGCCAGACCGAAGCGCAAGCCGAGGGGGCGTGGCATCGTCTTGAGCCCCCGGGTCGCGGGCTTGGCTCGAGCCGTCTTCGGCTTGCCCCGAGCTACCGCGACACCACCGACCGCGAGCGCGAAGGCGAGCAGCGACGACAAGAGAGCGCGGGTCATCGTCCGCGCCCGAGCGAGCCGAAGAGCCGCCTGTAGAACGCCGCGGCGCGATCGATGTCGCGCACGCGGATCTCGAGCAGGCTGAGGGTTCTTGTCATGCGGCGACGATTCGGTAGCGGTTCAAACCTGGCGGTCATGTGCCATCACGCGACGTCCGGTGGGAAAGAAGACCTGGATCTTGCCCGGCCCGACGACCATCTCCACCACGCCGCTACCGAACTTGGCGTGGTCGATGCGATCGCCGACGCCGAAGCTCTCGCTGATCGCGTAGGGGCGCAGGGGCTTGTTCAGATCGACCTTCACCAGCGGCTCGTTGGTTTGCGATTGACCGCGCGATGTGCTGGCGCTCGCGCTCGCCTTCTTGCTGGTGCTCTTGCGGGTCGAGCGCACCGTCGTACCGCCCGGCGGTTTGTGGCGATGCTGCTTGCCACATTGCTTACATTCGACCTTGGCGACCCTGTCGCCGACCATCGCCACGACGACGTGCCAGACGTCACCACATTTACCGCAGATCGACTCGATATCTGCGCCCACGGAAGCAGGCATTTCGATCACCTCGCCACGAAAAAGACCTCAAGAAAACTAGCACGCGGTTAGCGCAACGTTCCACGCTCAGCGTGTTAAGATTTCGCGCGATGCTTGGGAACCGGTCGGCGAGGGAGGTGCATTGAGCGCGTGGCCAACGGCGAGCGCTCCTCGTGAGGCGCTGCTCGAGGCGGGCTGCCGAGTCGATCACTATCGCGTGGTTCGGCTGCTCGGCCGCGGAGGCTTCGGCGACGTCTACCTCGCCCGCGACACGCGCCTGGGCCGTCGGGTCGCGTTGAAGGTCGTGCACCCCGAGCACCTCGGCTCGGATGAGGCGATCGAGCGCTTCTTGTTCGAGGCCCGCGCCACGGCGCGCTTTGCTCACCCGCATATCGTCACGGTCTTCGGCGTTGGCGAGCATGAGGGCATGCCCTACGTTGCCCTCGAGTACCTCGAGGGCCGAACGCTGCGCCAGCTGCTGCGTGATGAGCCCCCCTCACAGGCCGAGGCGCTGCGCGTGGCGCTGGCGATCGCCGAGGCGCTGACCGAGGCTCATGGCGCGAACATCCTCCACCGCGACCTCAAGCCCGAGAACGTCTTTCTCCCGCGGGATGGGCGACTGCGAGTGCTCGACTTCGGGCTGGCCAAAAAGCTCGGGCACGCGTCGCCCGAGCGCGCCAGGGCGACGGAGGTCGCCGAGGCGATCGCGCCGACGGAGTTGATGCGACCTCCGACCTTTGACGTGGACGCTCATAGCGACACCCTCACCGTCACGCCGCTGACCGAGTCAGGTGCGAGCGAGTCAGGGACAAGCGAGTCAGGGACAAGCGAGTCAGGGACAAGCGAGGCAGGGACAAGCGAGTCAGGGACAAGCGAGGCAGGGACAAGCGAGTCAGGGACAAGCGAGTCAGGGACAAGCGAGGCAGGGACAAGCGAGGCAGGCGAGACCTTCTCACCTTTCGACCAGCAGAGCGCCAGGCCCCTGCCGATTCGCGCCTCGCGAGCTCATGTCGACGGTGACCACTCCGACACCGTCGAGTACGCCACGCTGCTGACCGGCTACGACTCGAGCGCTCAGAGCAGCGTGCGTGGTACGCCCTTCTATATGTCGCCCGAGCAGTGGAGCGGCGGCGAGCAGGGGAGCGCCGTCGACATCTGGGCGCTCGGCGTGCTGCTCCACGAGCTGCTCTGCGGGCGCTTCCCTTTCCGCGCGACGCAGCCGCTGGCCGTAGGCTACGAGGTCTGCTCGGCGCAGCCGCTGAAGCTACACCTCGAGGAGAAGACCACGTCGCCAGAGCTGATCGGCCTGGTCTCGCGCTGCCTCTCGAAAGACCCGCGCCATCGCCCCACCGCCCCTGCCGTCGCCGCCGAGCTGCGGACCCTGCTCTCTCCTGGGCAGCAGCAGCTCGCCGAGGAGCAGGGCCCCTTTCGTGGCCTGCTGCCCTTCGGGGAGCGCCACGCCGGGCTCTACTTTGGTCGCGAGGCCGAGCTGGCCGCCTTCCTCGAGCAGCTCCGCGACGAGCCAACGTTGGCGGTGGTGGGGCCGTCCGGTGCGGGGAAGTCGAGCTTCGTCGCCGCTGGCGTGGTGCCGCGGATGCGCGAGCAGGGTCCGCTGGTGTTGCTCCGCGTCCGTCCCGGCGGCGATCCCTTTGCTGCGCTCGCGACTCGCCTGCGCGCTGGCGAGCAGCTCTCGACGCAGCTCTCGCAGCGCGCTGGCGAGCCCGAGCCCGGCGTTGGCGCGAAGCGCCGTGGCGACACGGGTGCTCTTGAGAGCGCGAAAGACGCCGTTGCCGAGCTCGCTGGCGAGCTCGCCGAGACGCCGTCGCGGCTGGGCCTCGAGCTGCGGCAGCTCGCCGAGAGGCTGGGCGCGCGTGTGCTGCTCTTCGTCGACCAGCTCGAGGAGCTCTACACCCAGGTGGAGGACCCCGAGCTGCGTCGTCGCTTCACCAGCGCGCTCCATAACGCGGCCGACGATCCGCACGATCCCGTGCGCGTCGTCATCACGCTCCGCGACGATTTTCTCGGCCGCGTCGCCGAGGGGCAAGACGCGCGTCGGCTGCTCAGCCGGGTCACGGTGCTGCGCAGCCCTGATCGTGCTGCGCTGCGGGCGATCCTCTCGCGCTCGGCCGATGCCTTCGGTTTTCGCTACGAAGATGACGCGATCGTCGATGAGATGATCGCCGCGATCGACGACGAGCCTGCCTGCTTGCCGCTGCTCTCTTTCGCGGGGCGGATGCTCTGGGAGCGCCGCGACCGAGAGAACAAGCTGCTGCGCCGGGCTGACTATGAGGCGATGGGAGGTGTGGCGGGGGCGCTGGCGAGCCACGCCGACGCCGTGCTCCAGGCGCTCTCAATCGCACAGATCAACGTAGCCCGGCAGCTGCTACTGCGCTTGATCACGGCCGATGGCACGCGTCGCTCCGTCGAGCGAAGCAAGCTGCTTGAGGGCCTCGGCGACGAAGCCGCCCAGGTGCTCGCGCGGCTGACCGAGGCGCGGCTTCTGACCAGCGGTCGTCGCGGTGACGGTGACACCAAGCTCGAGTTGGCGCACGAGCGGCTGATCGACAGCTGGGGTCGGCTCTCGCGCTGGATCGACGAGAGCCGCGACGAGCGCGTCTTTCTGGCCGAGATCGGCCAGGCCGCCGAGCTCTGGGAGCGCCGCGGCGAGCGTGACGCCGAGGTTTGGCAGGGCGAGGCGCTCGAGGAGGCGCGGCGGGGTCTCGACCGCTGCGTCAGCGTGCCGCAGCAGGTCGAGCGCTTCGTCGCCGCGGGGGAGGCCTACGAGGCCGAGCAGCAGCGTGCGGCCACGCGACGGCGCAGAATGATCCGCGGTGGTCTGATCGGCGGCGCGGTGGTGATCATCGGCATGACCATCGCTTGGGGCCTCGTGGCGCGCAAGCAGGCGATCAAGGTCGCCGTCGCGCGCGACGACGCGCGGCGTCAGCTGGTGCGCGCCCACGCGGAGGCGGCGACCCTGGCGCTGAGCCAAAAAGAGCCTCATAAGGCGCGAGCCCTGCTGCGGACGGCGCTGGAGCAGGGGCTACGTCGCGGGCGGCTGCCGAGGTCGGTGCTCCGTCAGCTGCGGCTGGTGGCCTTCGAGAATCGACATCGGCCGCTGCGGCTGCGCCTTCGCTTGCAGGTCAGGCCGCTCACCCTCGCGCTGGCCCCCGACGGTCGCACCCTCTGGCTCTCCGAAGTCAAGGGCAAGGTGCTGATCTACGACACGGCGACAGGGCGCGGTCGCCACACGCTGGCCCAATCGCGCGGTGTGCACGCTCTCGCCTACGACCCGCGAGGGCGCTTCGTCGCGGCCGCCGTTCGTCGCGCCGAGAAGGTCGGCGAGGGCAGCAAGCGGCGCTGGACCAACCACTACGAGCTGCTCTTGTTGCGACCTGCGGATGGTCAGCTGCTGCGACGGCATCACCTCTCCAAGCCCGTCGAGCTGCTGCAGGCGGTGGCGGGCCACGTCTACTTCACCAGCAGCGACGCGCTCTGGGAGGTCGACCCCATAGGGGCGCCGAAGCGGCTCCAGGCGCTCGAGAAGGCTCGCGCCCTGAGCCGAGAGGGCGGGTCTCTGCGCGCGATCGTAGGCTCACTTCGCGACATCGACACTGTCGAGGGCACCAAGCGCCGTCCGTGGCCGACGCTGCCAAAGCACTGGGGCTACGGCATCGCGACCTTCGTCCAGGGAACCGCGGTGACGACGCGAGACAGGAGCTTCCCCTGCGGTCGGCTGCTCTTCGATCCCACCGGCGCGGCGGTGGAGCGCGCTGCGCCGGCGAAGATCTCGACTCTCGTCGGCTCTCCGACGCACGATCTCGTCGCGGCGGGCCTCACCGATGGGCACCTGCAGCTCTGGAGCGCCCGCGCCCGCGCGCTCCGCGCCACCTTACGCGTCGGAGATCAGCGGGTGCTGCGCGTCGCCTGGAGCGCGGATGGTCAGACCTTCGCCGCTGTGAGCGGCAACGCCGTGGGGGTCTGGAGAGTCGCCCCGACGCTTCAGCGAGCGGCTCGTGGCCATACCGGGATGATCACGGCGGTCGCGATCACGCCTGATGGTCGCTTCAGCGCGAGCAGCGGCTGGTACCGGACCCTGCTGTGGGAAAACGAGCCCGCCCGCCAGGTGCTCCAGCTGGCCCCAAAGCGGATGAACGCTCTTGACTTCTCACCCGACGGGCGTCGGCTCGTCGGGGCGGGACAAGACGGCTTGGTGCATATCTGGGAGCTGCCTACGGGCCGCAAGCGCCGCGGGTTGCGCGGCCACAGCAACGCGATCGTCGACGTCCAATACGATCCACGGGGAGGGCGCTTCGCGACCACCGCGCGCGATCGCACCGTACGCTTGTGGTCGGCCGAGGGGCGGCTGCTGAAGACCTTTGAGCTGAAAGGTGGACCAACCGCGATCTCCTTTCATCCGACCAAGCCTCTCTTGAAGGTCGCGACGTTCGATGGCCCGTATCTGATTCAGTCGATCGACCTTGACACGGGCCGAGTCACGGGCGCGAGGCCCAGGGAGGGGCGCCGGATAAGGAGCAAACTCAAGGCGCTGCGCTACGACCGTCAGGGGCGGCTGCTGTTGATCGACAACGACAACGTGCTCCGCGTCGACGGCATCCGCGCCTTCGCTCGCCCCAATATGCAGCTGTTCGATGGCCCGCTCCCTGGCGACCGCTGGGGTCATTTCCTCTACTCGTACCGGTTCTCGAGGATCGAGGGGTTGAACGAGGTGGCGCTCCATCGTCGACCGGGCAGGCGGATCACCCATCGCCTCGGTCGCCACCAGGGTTCGATCATGGGCATCGCAGTCGATCGCAGAGGGCGCCACGCCATCACCGCCGACACGAGCAGTGGGCTGCGGTTTTGGCGGCTTGGCCGTCGCACGCCGCGCGGCCACGTGATCGCCTTCATCCCCCCACGGATCTACACCCGCCAGGGCATCCGGAAGCTCCAGCCTTCGCCGCTCGTGTCGGCGGTCGTCGAGCAACCAACGAAGGCCTGGGAGCGGGCCGTGGTGGGGCGCGCGATCGAGGCTGCCCGCTCGGAGGACGGTTCGACGCTCTGCCTACGCGATCGAGAGGGGAGCTACGAGCTCTGGGATATCGCCTCCGATCGCAGGCTCGTGCAGCGCAGCTACTCGGTGGGCAGGACGAGATGGGCTCGAGCCGAAGGCATCGTGACGCCGGTCTTCGTTGGAGCCTTCCCGAGAGCCTGCGTGTTCTTCATCAGCAATCAGCTCTACCTCGAGCGCCCTGGCAAGCCGACGACGATCATCGCCGACGACCAGATGTCGGTCAGCTTCGGCAAGGACATCCTCGCCCTCGACGTGAAGCAGAGGCTCACGCGCTACGCGCCCGATGGCCGACGGCTGCGCCGCTATCCGGTGGTCAAGGCGGGTCGGGTGATCGACTACGACGATCGCGGGGTCTTTATCAGCGCCGGGTCGGTCGTGGTTCGGCCCTGGGACTCCGACGATCCCAGCCGGATCCATCGTGTGCCGATGACCCGGGGGCACCCCGTCGCCGCGCTCCGCGGGCCACGGGAGCTAGCGTTCATCGGCACGAAGCGCGGGCACCTGCAGGTCTGGGATCTCGAGCGTCGTCGCCAGGTGATCGACTTCGAGCTGGTCGGTGGGGTGATGCACCTCGCCCTCCGAGGGCGGCTGCTCTACGCCGTGAGCGAGCTCGGTGACGCGCAGGTGGTCGATCTCTCACCTCTGCTGCAGCCGCCCTGCGAGCTGTTGCGGGACGTCTGGCGTCGGCAGCCAGCGATCTGGGACGACGGCAAGCTGAAGCGCCGTGGTGCTCCGGCCCAGCACCGCTGTCTGGCGCCAGCAGAGGGCTCGAAATGAGCGTGGAGAGCGGATAGCGGTCGCTAGCCCCAGCTATAGGGTTGTTCTGCGCGCTCGAGCAGCTCGACCTGCTCGGCGACGTCGATCAGCTGCTGCTGCCAATACGTCTCGCTGCCGAAGTGTGGGAAGGCTCGCGAGAACGCCGGGTCCTCGTAGCGTCGGGCGACCCAGCCTACGTAGCGGACATAGCGTAGACCGCGGAGCACCTCGATCAGGCCGAGCTGGCGCTGATCGAAGCTGCGGAACTGCTCGTAGCCCTCGAGCAGCTCTTCGAGCTCCTTGGGGCAGTCGGTGGGGCGAGCGGGGAGCAGCAACCAGAGATCTTGCGCGGCGGGCGCCACCGCGGCGTCGTCGAAGTCGAGGAAGTAGAAGCCGTCGCGACGCAGCAGGTTGGCGCGATGACAGTCGGCGTGGGCGACGAAGAGGCGCGTGCCCTCCAGCGCGCGGGCGTAGCGTTGCTCGCCGAGCTCGATTAGCCGCTCGACGGTGGCGGCGTAGCGCTGCTCCAGGGCAGCGGGCATATCACCGAAGGCGAGGATGTCATCGAGCCGATCTCGCCCGTAGGTCTGAGGGGTCAAGGCCGGGCGATGCTGGAGCTCGAGGCTGGCCGAGACGTTGTGGATCTGCGCCAGCAGACGGCCGAGCTGGTGATAATCGTCGGCGAAGAGCTCGTCGGGGCTTCGGCCGCCCATCCGCGGAAAGAGGGCGAAGCGGATCCCCTCACGGGTGTGGTGTAGCGTGTCTCGGGGGTCCCCGAAGCGCAGCGGCGCGCAGACCGGGATCTCGTGTTCGGCCAGCGCCGCCAGCAGCCGATGTTCGTCGCGGATCGTCTCGTCGGACCAGCGCCCCGGCCGATAGAACTTGCCTACCACGCGCCCCCCGCCCTCGAGCTCGACCTCATAAACGCGGTTTTCCAGGCTGTTGAGCGCGTAGCAGACCCCGGTGGTTTGCTCTCCAGCGGACTCCACCGCGTCGAGGATCTGCTCGGGTGTCAGCGAGAAGAAAAAGCGCGTGCGATCGCCCGCGGCCGATGGCGCGTCGCTGGCTCCTCCTCGGTCATCGCTTGGCGTTGCATCGCGGACAGCTGCAGAGGTGCTCTTACCGTCGATCGCGTAGCGGTTGCCGTCGACCGCGCGGCGGTTGCCGTCGACCTCGCGGCGGTTGCCGTCGACCGCGCGGCGGTTGCCGTCGACCTCGCGGCGGTTGCCGTCGACCTCGCGGCGGTTGCCGATATCGTCGTCAATCATCGCTGGCTAGCCTTCAATCAAGAGTGTAGCGCACGGCGCCCTCGGCCCGACGAGCGGGCCGAGGTGCGTACATCGTGGCGGGTTGCGACCTGTGTTCAGGCCACACGTCAGGGGTTGGGTGTGGGGTAGGACCAGGCGAAGCCGTCGCAGAATACGGCGACCTCTGCGGGCGTTCAAAGGACGCCTGGTTGGGCCGAGAGACGCTCCCTCGCGGGTGCTTGTCTGTCCTTTGAACACGACCAAGGTTAGTGACCTGGAGCGATCCGTCAATGCTCAATACCGTAGTTTTTTTGTAAGGATTGCGCGTGTTTGTTAACATTGCTCGTCTCGAGCTAGCGGCGGCGATAGCGCAGGCCGCCCTCGTGGTCGAGGCAGAGCTCGCGGAGCAGCACCGACCAAAGCGCCTGGATCAGCGGCCGACCCCAGCGCGTGTCGAGCCAGCGCGCCGAGCAGGCCATGCTTCCGCGCCCGCCAAAGGCCGACAGCAGCCACTGACCAGCGCGGAGCTGCGAGCGCTGAAGCCGCAGGTCAGACTCGAGCTGGGTTAGCTGCCAGCTCTGGGGCGCGTCGACGACACCATCGAGGGCGCTCTCGAGATGACGGTTCAACGCCAACGCGCGGGTCGCGCTCTCGAAGGTCACGTCGCCCTGATCGCCATGGAGGAGGTCGTGCTCTTCGAGTAGCTCCTCCAGCGCGTCGTCGTCGATCGGCCTCGCGAGCGTCGCCCGCAGCTCGGCGAGGGTGCGATGCCAGGTCACGCCGGCGATCCAAGCCCCGACACGCGCCGCCCGCTGCGGGCCGAGCTCGGCAGAGAGCGCGCCCAACAAGCTCGGCGCTTCACGTCGCGTGTGGCGCCGGTCCGTCGCGAGGGGGCGCAGCTCGGAGGCCAGCTGCGGATAGAGCCGACCAGCCGAGCGCCTTTGCCAGGGCAGCGTCGGCCAGGGCGAAAAGAGGTCCGGCTCACAGCGCTCTATCGCGATCTTCGCCAGCGTCGCCGCCGCGGCGTGGGCTCGCCCCGGAGCCGACAGCGTCGCGCCGAGCACGAGAGGCAGGCTCCCTTCGAGCAGAGGTAGGAGGTCTCCGCGCCGTGGCCAGCGCTCGATCTGACCGGCGAGCGCCTGTGCAGCTCGTTCGATCGGCGCCCGGCAACGCGCCCGCGTGATGACGTCCTTTGCGGCGCGCCGGTCGTCCTCTGTTGGGGTGGGTAAGGTCCACCAGCGCGCCTCCGCCGTGCCGGCCGGAGGTGCCGAGAGTAAATAGCGCGGCTCGGTCAGGCTATGGGGGCGGCTGGCCAGCGCCCGCCCGGCCTCGCCAGCGACGACGGTGAGCGTCGTCTTTGGCAGCTGGAGCGAGAAGACCGGCCCCAGCCAAGCTCGAGCGACCTCGAGCAGCCCAGCGGGATCGTCGAGGAGGGCCTTGCCATGACCCCAGAGGGGCGTCGTCCCTTCCTCGAAGCGGGGCAACCCGCCTGGCGGCACGTCGCTCGGCCGTCCGAGCCGCTGAGTGATCTTCCATGTCGATGCCAAGATGTCGAGCACGCTCTGAGCATCGCTCAGGCGATTGAGAAAGTTAAGAGCACCCCTACACATTCCTCCCGTCGGCGGGCACCGCACTGCCGGCCGCTTTCTAGAGCGCTGATCAGCTTACCGGACCGAGCTGCGCGAAGGATGCGGAATCACGGCGTAGGAGCGAGGAGGGCGCCTGCTTTTAG
>PDPC01000056.1:0-6617 GCA_002747355.1 Pseudomonadota bacterium
GGGTAAGCAGCCCCCAGCGTCTTCCGACGCCACGTCGAAAGAGCAGGCCGCCCCCAAGACCGACGCAGGCAAGACCCGAGCGGCGAGCCCCGACGCCGGAGTCAAGCTGGCACCTCACGAGCGCCGGGCCGCAGAGTTCAACGCCCAGAGCGTCAAGCGGGTCATCCGGCACTACCTGCCTCGGCTGGGCTCCTGCTATGAGCGAGCGACCAAGCGCGGCCAAAGAATCGGCGGACTGATCGAGATCCGCTTCACCATCGGCGCAGACGGCAAGGTCAAGCGCTCCGTCGTACACGCCAACACTACTGGCGCCATGGGGCTGGGCAAATGCATCGCCGCGACGATGAAGCGCTGGCGCTTTCCCAAGCCCGTGGGTGGTGAGGTGGAGTTCATCTACCCGTTCGTGTTCTCCTCCAAGAGCTAACAGTGCCCACTAGAGCCCAATAGACCGAGTCCCCCAATGGCCAACTCAGACGACAAGCAGCAGCAGAGCAAGGAGAGCAGCGTTGGCGATGAGCTCACCCGCGGCGCCGAGGTGCTGTTGGTCGACGGCGATCCGCGAGTTCGCGACGGCTTCCGGAAGCTCCTCGGCACAGGTGGCCTCTCGGTGACCGCTACCGATGATCCGAGCGCCGCCGAGACGATGGCGACCGATAAGTTCTTCGCCGTGGCGATCATCGACTACGACACTCCGGACACCGACGCCGGCCTGAAGCTGCTCGACAGGCTGCGCGAGCGGGCTCCCCAGACATCGGTCGTGATGCTCACAGCTCGGCAGCAGTTCTCGACAGCCGTCGAGGGCTTCCGCCGTGGTGCCTGCGACGTGGTGGCCAAGTCGCCGGAGAACGTCCGCTATCTCACCGACGTGGTGGTCCGCGAGTGTCAGACCAAGACCTGCGACAAGCGACAGCAGGCGGTCTTCAAGGAGGTCCTCGAGGTTCATGAGGAGTTCTTGCAGCAGCTGATGGATGCCTCGAAGGCCAAGGCCGAGGCGGAGGAGCAGCGCTCGGGCGACTCGACGGCGATGCAGCTCGACGAGTGTGTCGTGCTCGTCGCCGACGGCAACCCCAACACCGCCACGGGCATCGAGCAGGCGCTCGCGAGCGACACCAAGTATAAGGTGATCAGCGTGCTCACCGGCGGCGAGGCCCTCGACAAGGTCGGTCAGATGCGCTTCCAGCTCGCGCTCGTGAGCGCAGACCTGCCAGACTTGCCGAGCAGCATGGTCGCCAAGAGCCTCCGCGCCGAGTCGGGAGAGGGGATCGTCCTGCTCTTCTCTCATCCGACGGGTGATAAGCCCGGCCGCGCGGACATCATCGAGCCGAGCCAAAACATCGAGCTGATCCCCGAGCTGCACGACGGCGGGCAGCTGATCGAGCAGATCCACGAGCTCCGCAAGGCCTGGCTGGCCAAAGCTCGTGAGCGTCGGTATCTACGGATCTTCCGGCGCGACCACTACGATTTCCTCCGTCGATACGTTGAGCTGAAGCAGAAGCTCCTCGCGTCCCAATCAGAGGGCTGAGCCAGAGCTAGAGGCGGTAGACGGGGCCACAAGAGCCGCGGCGACGCCCCAAGGAGTTGTCATGATGCGTCCGTTCTTCGTCGGTATCGCCGGGGGCACCGGCTCCGGCAAGACCACCGTGGCCAAGAAGGTCGCCGCCGGGCTCCCCGCGGGCTCGTCGGTGATCATCGAGCACGATAACTACTACCGCGACCGCACCGACATCTCCCTCGACGAGCGCAAGCTCCTTAACTACGACCACCCGGACTCCCTCGACAACGATCTCTTTGTCGAGCATCTGCGCACGCTCCGGGACGGCGTCGCCATCGACATGCCGATCTACGACTACGTGACTCATAGCCGGCAAGCCGAGCGGCAGCGCCTCGCTCCAGCCCCCGTGGTGGTCGTCGAGGGCATCCTGGTCTTCGTCGACGAGCGGATCCGCCGCCAGCTCGACATGAAGATCTTCGTCGACACCGACGCCGACATCCGCATCATGCGCCGCGTGCGCCGCGACATCGAAGACCGTGGCCGTGACTTCGCCAGCATCCGCGAGCAGTACTACGCCACCGTGCGGCCGATGCATCTGCGCTATGTCGAGCCCTCCAAGCGCTGGGCCGACCTGATCATCCCCGAGGGTGGCGCCAACGTCGTCGCGCTCGACACGATCATCAACAACCTCCTCTACGTCATCTCCGCCCCCGCCCGCGCCGCCGCCTCTCTCACCTGATCCTCGCCGAGCACCATGGGGTGTCACGCCTCGACGCCTCTGCTATAAGGCTGCCTCCACGCTGAGAGGTCTCCCATGGAATCGAGAACCATCCGCAAACGCTTCCTCGAGTACTTCGAGCGCCAAGGGCACACCGTCGTGCGCTCCGGCGCGCTGGTGCCCGAAAACGACCCGACGCTCTACTTCGTCAACGCCGGCATGGTCCCCTTCAAGGACGTGTTCACCGGCGACCAGACCCGCGACTACAGCCGCGCGGTGAGCTCTCAGAAGTGCCTGCGCGTCTCGGGCAAACACAACGATCTCGAGCAGGTCGGGCGGACGCCGAAGCACCACACCTTCTTCGAGATGCTGGGCAACTTCTCCTTTGGCGACTATTTCAAGCAGGACGCGATCCGCTTCGCCTGGGCGTTTCTGACCCAGGAGGTCGGCCTCGATCCCGAGCGGATGGTCGCCACGGTCTTCGCCGGCGAAGCGGGCGTCCCCGCCGACGAGGAGGCCTACGCCTGCTGGCGCGACGAGGTGGGCCTGCCAGAGGAGCGGATCTACCGACTCGGCAAGGAAGACAACTTCTGGGCCATGGGCGACACCGGGCCCTGCGGCCCCTGCAGCGAGATCCACCTGATGGCCGACCCGAGCGTCTCGATGGCCGACGCCCTCGCGAGCGGCGGGCCCGCCGAAGACGAGCGCTGGGTTGAGGTCTGGAACCTGGTGTTCATGCAGTTCGAGCGCAAGGTCTCCGGCGAGCTCTTGCCGCTGAAGAAGACCGGCGTCGACACCGGGATGGGCCTCGAGCGCCTCTGCGCGCTGAAGAACGGCCACGCCTCGACCTACGAGACAGACCTGCTCATGCCGCTGATCCAAGGGGTCGCCGAGCAGGCTGGTGTCACCCTCGGTGACGACCCGGAGCAGGACGTCAGCCTGCGGGTGATCGCCGACCACGCCCGCGCCACGGCGTTCTGCGTGGCTGACGGCGTCTTCCCCGAGAAGGGCGGCCGCGAGTACGTCTTGCGGCGGATCATGCGCCGGGCGATCCGCCATGGGAAGCTGATCGGCTTCGAGGAGCCCTTCTTCGATCAGGTCTGCCTCGCGGTGGTCGATCAGATGGGAGACGACTACCCAGAGCTGCGCGAGCGGCGCGAGCTGATCGGCAAGATCGTCGTCGCCGAGGAGACGTCTTTTCGACGAACCCTCGACCGCGGGCTAAAGAAGCTCGAGCAGGCGATCACGACGGCGAAGGAGGCCAGCGCGGAGAAGCTCGAGGATGGCTTCGTCGGCGACCTCTACGCCACCGATGGCTTCCCCATCGATCTCACGCGGCTGATCGCCGAGGAGCGGCAGCTCGTCGTCGATGAGGAGGCGGCGCAGGCTTGGGTCGCCGAGACTCATGGCGGCGGCGAGAGCAAGGTCGGTGACGCGGCGATCGCGACGATCTACAAGCAGCTCTCCGAGGAGCTGCCCGCCACGGCGTTTCTCGGCTACGAGGCCGAGCAGGGGACGGGCAAGGTGCTCGCCCTGCTCGTCGAAGGCGAGCGTCGCGAGCGCATCGACGCCTCCGAGCTCGCGACGGCTGGCGACGACGAGCCGCCAAGGGTCGAGGTGATCTGCGACCGCACGCCCTTCTACGCGCGGGCGGGCGGCCAGGTCGGTGATCAGGGTGTGCTCATCGCTGGAGACGAGGTCCGCTTCGAGGTCAAAGACACGGTCAAGCCCGGTGGCGCGCTGAACGTGCACCAGGGCAGGCTGGCGCGAGGCACCATCGCCGTGGGCGACGAGCTGCACCTCGAGGTCGACGGCGCGCGACGGCAACGCATCCGCCTCAACCACAGCGCGACGCACCTCTTGCATCACGCGCTGCGCGTCGTCCTCGGCCCGCACGTCGCTCAGAAGGGCTCCGAGGTCGCGCCGGGGCAGCTGCGCTTCGACTTCTCGCACTTCCAGTCGATGA
Source organism: Pseudomonadota bacterium (assembly GCA_002747355.1). Classification (GTDB taxonomy): domain Bacteria; phylum Myxococcota_A; class Polyangia. The sequence continues at coordinate 4,177 of PDPC01000056.1, forward strand.
CCGACGCCGAGCTCGCCGAGGTCGAGCAGCTGGTCAACGCGGCGATCCGCGCCAACGACGAGACCCACACCGAGCTGACCCGCTTCGACGAGGCGCGAGCCAGCGGCGCGATGGCGCTCTTCGGCGAGAGGTACGGCGACGAGGTGCGGATGGTCTGCATCGGTGAAACCCGCGAGCTCTGCGGAGGCACCCACGTGCGCCGCGCCGGCGAGATCGGCCTGCTCCGCGTGGTCAGCGAGGAGGCCCTCGCCCTCGGCGTTCGGCGCGTCGTGGCGATCACCGGCGCCGACGCGATCGAGCACGACCGACAGCAGGAGCGGCTGCTGCGGCAGGCCGCCGGCAAGCTCAAGGCGCGGCCCGACGAGCTCGGTGATCGCCTAGAGAAGCTGCTGGCACAGCTCAAGACGCAAGAGCGCGAGCTGGCCGAGCTGAAGAAGCAGCTCGCCACCGGCGCCGGCACAGATAGGCTCTCGCAGGCCAAGGAGATCAACGGCATCAAGGCGCTGCTGACGCGCGTCGAGGGCGGCGATCCCAGGGTCCTGCGCGAAGCCGGCGACACGCTCCGCGACAAGCTGGGCAGCGGCGTGCTGGTGCTCGGCGGCGAGCATCAGGGCAACGCCACGTTGATGGTGATGGTCAGCAAGGACCTGACCAAGCGTGTCCACGCGGGCAAGCTGATCAAGGAGCTGGCGCCGGTGATCGACGGTCGCGGAGGCGGCCGCCCCGACATGGCGCAGGCCGGCGGCGCGGCGCCAGAGAAGCTCGACGACGCGCTGGCCAAGGCCGAGGAGCTGCTCGCCTCGATGTGACCCCGCCGCGTTGACACTCCCCGCCCCCGATGCGACAATCGTTCGGAACAAAACGCCCGGAAACTCAACAGGTTGGCTCACGTCTCCCTCCTTGGGTGGTGAGCCACGCATCTGACGCACGAGCGAGCTTTGGCGAGCGACCCGAACGTACCGGTCTCGATGCGCATCCGGTTGCGCTACCCGGACGTGGACACCTTCATCGCGCGCTACGCGCCGAACATCAGCCGCGGCGGGATGTTCATCCAGAGCCGCACGCCGCAGCCAGTCGACACGGTGGTCCGCTTCGAGCTGCTGCTCAAGTGCGGCGAGCGGCTGCTGCGCGGCGAAGGCCGGGTGATCTGGATCAAGGAGTACGACGCCTCGAAGCCCACCCAAGCCCATGGGATGGGGCTACGCTTCACCGGGCTCGACGCCGAGAGCACCGAGATGCTCGAGCGGATCCTCGCGTTCAAGAGCCCCCCTACAAAGGCCTCCTGTCGCCGGGTACAGCACGGCCGGCCGCTTTCGAGGCCACAGAACGCTCGCCAGACCGAGGGCGAGGCCAGCCGCGCGATGCGACGCACAGAGACGGCGGAGGTCCACGCGCTCCAGCATGCCCTCGGCCTCGAGGCGAGCCTCTCGAAGGACGAGCGCCCTCCCGAGGAGCTCACCAGGCCCGACGCGCCCGAGGCTGACGTGGAGGCCGAAGCTGCCGAACCCGAGGCCGCGGCGCCCGAGGCCGCGGCGCCCGAGGCCGCGGCGCCCGAGGCCGTGGCGCCCGACGCGGCGGCGCCCGAGGCCGCGGCGCCCGAGGCGGCCGAGCCAACAGCAGCCCGGGAGCGACGGGCTCGCTCCGCCGGCAGCAACGGGGCCTCGCTGCGAGAGAGCGCCGTGATCTCCGAGCCCGTGCTGAGGCTCCTCACCGAGGCCGAGACCGAGCTTCGAGGCCTGCTCGACGAGGCCGGGCTCGAGGAGCAGGCGGTGGCGCTGATCCACGAGCGGACGCCGACAGACCACGGCGCCGGCTTGGATGACGAGCTCGCGGCGCTGCTGACGTCTCCCCCGCCCGCGCCAGTCGACCCCAGCGCCGCGCTGGCCTCCCTGAGCGCGCGATCAGGTGTCGCCCTCCCGCCGGCCCTACCCGCGTTGCGTCGCTCGGTCCCCGCCGCGAGGCCGATCGCCCGAGAGCGCCCCGCCCTCGATCCAGTCTCGGTTCCCGCAGCGCCGCTGGCTTCTTCTACGAGCGTGGCTCAAGAGCAGGCAGAGGAGCAGGCAGCCCCCGCGCGCGCCGATCGACCACCCCCCGCAGATGAGGCGATCCTCGAGGATGAGGCGTTGGCTGCCGAAGCCGCGCGAGCCGCCGAGGCGGCCTATGGGAGCAGCGTGGAGGCTAGCCCTCCAGCCGAGACGCCCCCTGCTGAGACGCCCCCTGCTGAGACGCCCTCAGCTGAGACGCCGACGCCATCGGTCGAGCAAGCTGCGCCCGCGCCCGACGGCCACGCGACGGCGCTCAGCCTCGACGATCTGCCAGACGATCTCTACGAGGAGGAGGCAGAGGCAGCGGTCGCCGAGCAGGCGCCGCCAGACCTCGACGAGCGCGACGACCGCGACGACCGCGACGACCGCGACGACCGCGACGACCGCGACGACCTC
>PDPC01000056.1:6719-25073 GCA_002747355.1 Pseudomonadota bacterium
CGACGACCGCGACGACCTCGACGACCGCGACGACCGCGACGACCTCGACGACCTCGACGACCTCGACGACCGCGACGACCTCGACGACCTCGACGACCTCGACGACGCTAGCCTGCGCCGTGACACGGTCGTCTCCAAGATCCCACGTGAAGCCTTCGAGCCGGAGGACCAAGACGACGAGCTCTTCACCAGCCGCTCCTCGGCAGACCACAGGGAAGGTCTCTCCCCTCCCGTCGCACCCACACCCGAACACCACGACGAGGAGGCCACAACGGAGGAGGCCACAACGGAGGAGGCCACAACGGAGGAGGCCGCAGCGGAGGAGCAGAGCTTCGATCCCTCACTCCTGACGGCGGCGGCCCACGTCGCGCGCGCGACCAAGGCTGCCAGACAAGAGCCGGACTTCGACTTCAGCGAGGTCAGCACTGCCGGGCACGAGGTGCCAGCCGAGCTGGGCGCTGAGGCGAAGGAGCCTGGAAGCTTCGAGGTGCTCGATAGCTCCAAGGACGACACACCTTGGGGCGCCGAGACAACCTCTCAGACCATACGGGATCAGCCGCCAGGGTCTGGGGGAGAGCCTGGCGAAGACGTCGAGGACGTCAAGGACGTCGAGGACGTCGAGGACGTCAAGGACGTCGAGGACGTCAAGGACGTCGAGGACGTCGAGGACATCGAGGACGTCGATATCATCGACATCATCGAGGAGGATGACATCCAGGAGGCGCCACCCCCCGCGGGAGTCGCCAGCGCGCCTCCCCCCTCAGGCGTCGTCACGCACGAAAAAACCACGGGGCTCGCGACAGCCGAAGACGACGCGTTTGTCGCCGAAGACGACCACACCTTCGTCGCCAAGGACGCCCCCCAGACCGCGCAACCGATCGCGCTCGAGGTCGAGGCGGATCCGCCAGCGGTCGATCCCTTCGGCGATCTCGTGGCTGACCTCGAACGCGAGTTCGAAGACGCCTCCTTCGGCTTCGACGAGGACGGCTTCGGCGGGGAGGCGACCCGCGTCACCGCCTCGCCCCTCGCGCCCCAAGAAGCGATCGACACCCCCTCACCGGAGGCAGGCCAGCGCTCTCCCCCCCCCAACGAGTCCTCGCTCGCCGATGACGACACGGGCTTCGACGGCGAGGGCGAGGTGACCTTCGTCTCCAGCGAGCCTCCCTTCGCGCCAGCGCCCCCCAGCGCGGAGGTTGCGCTCGGGGCCGGCGCCAACCTGCAAGATGAGGTCTTCGACGCCCTCTCTCGTCCGCCGACGATCCCACCACCTTCGGCTGCAGCGAGCGACGGTCAGCGAGAGCCGATGCCAACCGAAGAGAGCGAAAAAGGCGACGAGCGGGAAAAGCACAAGGGCAGCGGGCTCTTTCGTCGCCTCTTCGGCAAGAGGTAAGGCCACGCCGCTCACCACGCCGCCCATCACACCGCCACGTCGCGCCCCGCCGCCCACGGCAGGCGACGGGGGTCGGTTGACGCCCGTGCGCCCCATTGCTAGTTTGCCGTGCCTTTGGCGCTCACCCGCCAGCGAGGAAACGACATGATCGACCGACCTTGCGTTATCGGCAGCGACGTCACCATCCGGGGAACCCTCGGGGGCGACGAAGACCTCGAAGTTCAAGGCAGAATCGAGGGTTCAGTCGCGATCTCCAGGCATCTCGTGGTCGCGCCCTCGGGCGCCCTGGAGGCCGAGCTCGACGTGGCCAACATCACCATCAACGGTTCGGTGCGCGGCAACACACGGGCGTCCGGCCTGGCGATCATCGGCGCTGGTGCCCAGGTCCTCGGCGACATCGAGGCGCCCCGCGTCGTGATCGAAGACGGGGCGCGCTTCAAGGGGCGAATCGAGATGGACTTCGATCTCCCCGCGAACGTCGAGGGCTAAGGTCTGACGCCTCTCAGGCTATCCTCTGACTTCAACAACGTTACGCCGGCCAAGAGCAGGAGCGACACACTATGGCGAACACGATCATCGGCAGCTCGATCGTCATCGACGGCGAGATCTCAGGTGACGAAGACCTCGTGATCCTCGGCACCGTCAAGGGACGGATCACCCTCAAGGACAACCTGCAGGTCGAACGCTCCGGCGTGGTCGAGGCCGACATCGAGAGCGCCACGGTAACGATTGGCGGTCAGGTGACTGGCAACATCCACGCTACCGATCGGGTCGAGCTGGCCGCCGAGGGGCGGATGGTCGGCGACATCAAGTCCCCACGCATCCTGATCGCCGATGGTGCCACCTTCAAGGGCAACATCGACATGGACGTGTCCTAGCGACCTCGACAGCAGCGACCTCAGCGGGAGAGCCCCATGAACGATGAAAACGGCACCGTAATCGGCGCCCAGACCCGCGTCGCCGGCCACCTCCGCGGCGACGAAGACTTGACCGTCCACGGGCGCGTCGACGGTAACATCCATAGCGGTCGTGGCCTGACCGTAGAGGCGTCTGGTGTCGTCGTCGCCGAGACCGTGGAGGTCGGCAGCGCGATCGTCCACGGCACGGTGGTCGGCAGCATCACCGCCAGCGAGCTGGTCCACATCTGCGAGGGCGGCCGCGTGGTCGGAGACCTGCAAGCTCCTCGTGTGATCCTCGCCGAGGGCGCCCTCTTCCGCGGCATGATCGACATGGGCCCCGTCGAAGAGGGGTTAGAAGAGCTGCTCGGCGCGACCACCATGCCCGCGCCGACGCCCGCTCAACGTCCGACGCGCCCAGCGCGCCCGCAGCGAGCGGGAGCGGAGAAGCTCGACGAGCCGCCGACCAAGCCTCTGCGCCCGGCGCCGCGAAAAGCAGCGCGACCTCCACGCCGGATCGAGAAGGCTCCCACGCCGCAAGCCCGCAGGCCCGCGGCGCGCAGCAACGCCCTCGAGAAGGCGGCCAGCGCGGCGGCGCAGGCGGTGGCGCGCGCGGTGAAACAAGACCCTCCGCAGGCCAAGCGAGCGCGCGACAAGGGCGCCAGCACGAAGGCGACGCCCAAAAAGAAGAGCACCAAGCAGAGCGCACCCAAGCCACCGACCACCGCCGGCCGTAAGACCCGCGCCAAGCGCAAGTCCTGACGATGAGACGTGGCGTCAGCGCGGTCGCGGTCGCGGCGACGACAGCGAGCGCCGCGATCCTCGCGGTCATCGGCCTGACGGGATGTCCGCCGGCCTCCGTCGGCCCGGTCGACCTCGCCAAACCGACCCGCTCCTTCAGAGCGCGCGACTACGAGCGCGAGCTCGATCGCTGGACCCGCTACGGCTCCTATCTGCGCCAGCTGGACACCACCTTACGGCTCTACGCCACCTGGCGCGGGCCGCGCTACGACGCAGCCTATATCGCCAAGCGCCAGAAGATGTTCGGGCTCCCTCAGCGCGACGTCGACGCCCTGCGACGCGAGCGCGAGACCAGCCGCGCCAAGGCGCTGACCTTCGTGCTGGTCGCGGCGACTCATGACATCAGCTGGAACGACTTCGACCGACGCCCATCTCATTGGCGCCTCTCGCTGCGAAACGATCGGGGCGAGCAGGTCGCGCCGATCAGCGTCAAGCAGCATCGTCGCACCACCGCGACCGACATCGCCTTCTTCCCGCACCTGCGGAAGCTCTTCCACACGCGCTACACCGTGCGCTTCCCACGCGCCATCTTGGGGGGCAAGCCGCTCATCGACAGCTCGACGACGTCGCTGACGCTCCGCGCGAGCGGCGCCCTCGGGAAGGTCGAGCTGACCTGGAAGCTGCGCAGGTAGCGCGTTGACGACGACCAGGCCGATCGCCCTCGAAATCGCGTAGCCTCGCTCGATCAACAGGCTGCTATGCTACGGTAGGGGCCTCGACCACATCACATCACGACGGACGACGCATGATTCGGCTAGAGGTAGTGCAAGGCCAAGACAAGGGCATGACCTTCGAGACAGAGGAGCCACAGGTCCTGATCGGCCGCGCCGACAACGCCAGCTTCCTGCTCTCGGATAGCCACCTCTCGGGCGAGCACGGGCTGATCTTTCGCGACCAAGATCACTACGTCTACCGCGACCTGCGCTCGACCAACGGCTCAATGCTCCTCCGCGGGCAGAAGCGCGTGCTCCTCGACGGCAGCGACCGCTGGGAGACGACGCTCCGCGACGGCGATCGGCTGCTCCTTGGCGACGCGACCTCGCCGGTGATCGTGCTCTGTAAGCTCCAGCTCGAGACGGGCGAGGAGAAGGAGCCGAAGCTGATCGCCCGCCGTGAGCGTGAGGACCTCGACGCGGTGGCCGACAAGGTCGAGCAGAGCCCGGACATGCCCGGGCTTCATCGCGCCTTCAAGGCCTTCGGCAACGGCCTCGAGCTCGAGGGCGTCCTCGACGCGGTGGCCACCGCGGTCTTCGAGCTGATCTCCCGCGCCACCCACCTCTCGATCCTCCTCGCCGACGGGGAGGAGAAGGAGCGCTTCACCCCGATCCTCGCGCGCTCCCGCGAAGGCAGCGAGGGCTCCGTTCCGGTGATGATGAGCCGCGCCGTGCTCCGCCGGGTGCTCAAGGAGCGCGCCGCCGTGCTCGCCGCCGACGCCGTAGAAGACCTCGGCTCCTCCGAGAGCATCATGGCCGCGAACATCCGCTCGACCATCGGCGTGCCGCTCTGGCGCGGCGACGTGATCATCGGCGTGATCGAGATCGACAACCGCGCGAGCTCGGGGATGTTCGCCGAGCGCGATCTGGACCTGCTCCTGGTGCTCGGCCAGCAGGCGGCGCTGGCGATCGACAACGCCCAGCTCTACTCCCAGCTCCAGCTCGCGCAGGAGCGCGTGGAGGGCGAAAACAGCTACCTCAAGCGCAAATCTCAGCCTATCAGCTTCGACCACATCATCGGCGAGGCCGCGTCGATGAAGGAGATCTTTCGTGCCCTCGAGCGCGTGATCGACACCCGCGCCACGGTCTGCATCTTTGGCGAGACAGGCACAGGCAAGGAGCTGGTCGCCAGCGCGATCCACCACCAGGGGCGCCGCCGCGAGAAGATGTTCGTGGCCCAAAACTGCGCTGCCCTGCCCGAGAACCTGCTCGAGAGCGAGCTCTTTGGCCACAAGAAGGGCTCCTTCACCGGGGCCGACCACGACAAAAAGGGGCTGTTCGAGATCGCCGACGGCGGCACGCTCTTCCTCGACGAGATCGGCGAGATGCCGATGACCCTGCAGGCCAAGCTCCTGCGCGTGCTCCAAGAGGGTGAGGTCCGCCCCGTAGGCGCCGCGCGGCCCAAGCAGGTCGACGTGCGGATCATCTGCGCGACCAACCGCACCCTCGACAAAGAGGTCGAGGAGGGGCGCTTTCGGCAAGACCTCTACTACCGGCTGATGGTCTTCCCGATCACCCTGCCCCCGCTGCGCGAGCGCCGCGACGACATCCCGCTCTTGGTGCAGCATTTCCTCAAGCGCTACACCCAGGAGATGCGTAAGGCCGTCGGCAGCGTGAGCCAGGAGGCGCTGAACCACCTCTCGAGCTACCAATGGCCAGGCAACATCCGCGAGCTCGAAAACGAGGTGCAGCGGCTGGTGATCCAGGTCGACGAAGGCGCGATCGTGCAGGCTGAGCACCTCTCGCCGCATATCCGTAAGATCGAGGGCATGGTCGAGCGCATCGCGCCGAAAAAAGGCACGCTGAAAGAGATGATGGAGAGCGTCGAGCGCTGGATCCTCACCGAGGCGCTGAAAGACCACGGCAACAACAAGACGCAGACCGCCGCGACGCTGGGGATCACCCGCGAGGGGCTGCATAAGAAGCTCTCCAAGTACGGGATCTGAGCGCCAGGTAGCTATCGGGCCTGCTCCCGTAATAACGGTGACCCACCCGTGTAGCCGCTGCAGAGGGCCGCGCCCGCAGCGTGGAGGTCATCGATGAGAAACAGCCCGAGAGAGATCGCCGTCACCCTGGCCGATGCCCTGCTCGCTGACATCGATCGCGCCGAGCGCTCGGCGCGGATCAACCGCGGCGCCAAGAGCGTCGGCGACGCGATCGAAGGCGCCCGAGCCGTGGGTAGCGCGCTGCTCCTCGGCGCTGTCGCCCTCTTCGGCCTCGCGACCCTCGTCCCCTTCTGGCTCGCCGTAACCCTGGTGCTGCTCGCCGAGGGGGCGGCGCTCGCGCTCTGGATCAACCTGCGCATGGGTCGCCGCCGCAAGAAGGCGCGCCTCGACCTCGCCGACGACACCGACCGGCTCGGCCTTGACGCCAACGTGACCCAGCTGAACTCGTTGCTTGCCGACCTGCGAGCCGAGGGCCTCGAGCTGCCGCAGCTCGAGCTCCTCCACGGCAACGTCGAGCGCCTCCGCCGTGATGTCCAAGACCTCCGCGCGCGGCTGATCGCCGCCGGCTGAGCCGCCTGCGGGGCCAAAGAGAAGATCGGCGGCGTCTCGACGTACAACGCGGTGATGGGCCACGACGGGAAGAGACAGCGCCAACCAAGGCAGACCGCCACCTCGCACTCACGTTGCTCTGCGCGGCGGCACTCGTCGGTAGGCTCTATCTCCTCGGCGACTCCGAGGCCGCGATTCCAAGAGCGCAGGCAGCTCGTCGCTGTGCGCAGCCCGCGCTCCACCTGCACAAGGGCGAGGCAGCAACGACGACCGATCACGACCGGTCACAGAGGCCAGACGAGGGCTTGGCGACCGATCGCGATCGGTCGCAGAGGCCAGACGAGGGGTTGACGACCGATCGCGATCGGTCGTCAGACGCGACCAAGGCGCCTGCAGCGCCGTCGCTGCCTCAGCGAGCCCACCTCCCGACTCTGCGTCGGCTCTCAATCCCTCGACAGAGCCGTGATCACCTGCTGCGCTGCCGTGTCGCTCCCCCTCCCAGGGCCTCTCGGGGCCTTGTAGGGGACCTCGATCACTCCGCACGAGGCCTTCAGGCGTCGTCAGTCGGCTCTCGATCCCTCGACAGAGCCGTGATCACCTGCTGCGCTGCCGTTCGCTTCTTCTCTTAGGGCCTCTCGGGGCCTTGTAGGGGACCTCGACCGCTCCGCACGAGGCCTTCGGGCGTCGTCACCGGCATCTCGAGCCTCGTCGATAACCCACGAGGCCTCTGTCGGGCTCGCCGTCACCTCAGACAGCTCCCCAACGCGCTGAGGTCGTCCCATAGAGACCCGCGCCGATATAGGCGGGGCGACGACGACGCGGGTGGAGCGGACTACGCGGGCTCCTCGAGCGCGCGGCTCGAGGCCTCGGCCCAGCCGATCGCCTCGAGGTAGGCGTCGCGCAAGGTCGAGAGCCGGATCCCCTCGCGCTTCGCGATCGCGGCCAGGCGGCGGTCCTGCCCGCGCTCGTAGGCCAGCGTCCAGGCGAGCGCGCGGCCCATCGGGCCCGCGTTTTCTAGCAACGCCGCCACCAGCGGCTCGGCGAGCGGGAGGGGCTCTAGGAGCTCCTCCATCGGCTGACAGAGCAGCGCCTCGAGCGCAGAAAAGAGGCCCACGGTGAAAAAGGAGTCTGCCTCGTCGCCACGCCCCAGGCGGCGCGCGAGGGTCTCGCACATCCTGCCGCGGACCATCGCCGTCCGCATCAGCTCGCATTCGCCCTGACCGAGCTCGGCGAAGGCGATCAAGCTGACCCAGCTGATGATCCGCTGGCGGCCGAGCATCACCACCGCCCGCTGCACCGACTCGACCTTGCGCGCGAGCCCCATCGCAGCCGAGTTGACCGCTCGAAGCAGCTTGTAGGAGAGCGACACGTCCTGGCCGACCAGGCGCTCGATCTCGTTGACGTCGGTGGACGGCTCTTGGAGCTTGGCCAGCAGCCGCAGCGCCGCGAGCTTGTTGCTGCGCATCCGCCGCCCGCCGAGCACCTTCGGCTTCGAGAAGAAATAGCCCTGGAAGAGATCGAAGCCGGCCTCACGGCAGCGGTGATACTCCTGCTCCGTCTCGACCTTCTCGGCCAGCAGGGTCGGCACCCGGCCGTGCAGCAGCTCGACGTGTTCGTTGAGCTGCGCCTCGTCGAGGGCTCGGAGGTCGACCTTTACGATCTCGCTGAGGTCGAGCAGCGGCTCCTTCGCGGGGTGGTAGATGAAGTCGTCGAGGGCCACGCGGTAGCCCTGCTCGCGGAGCCGACGGACGGCAGCGATGAGCTCGGCGTCGACCTCGAGATCTTCGAGGATCTCGAGCACGACCCGATCGGCAGGCAGCTGCGAGGCGAGCCCTTCGACCAGGAAAGGGCGCGTCATGTTGATGAACACAGGATGCTCGCCGGCGACGTCGTGGATCCCGATGCTGATGAAGGTGTTGAGGATGACCTGGGAGGTCGCGGCGTCTCCGTCGAAGAACGACGCCTGGGGGGCATCCGCTGCCCCGCGGAAGAGCAGCTCGTAGGCGACGACCTGCCGATCGCGATCAAAGATCGGCTGGCGCCCGACGTAGACCGCCAGCGCCTCACAGCGAGCTGGCTCCCCTCCTGGCTCCCCCACTTGCGCCAACCCTTCAGCAGTGTTCATCCCCCACCTCATCGACGACGGGGTATCGGAGTTGAGCGGCGCCTCAGGGTCCGCTTTGGGGGCAAAACAATGGCGGTGACGCTGCGCTCAGGCGGTGGCGCTGCGCTCAGGCGGTGGCGCTGCGCTCAGGCGGTGGCGCTGCGGTCAGGCGGTGGCGCTGCGGTCAGGCCGCCGAGCGCTCCGCGAGCGCCCGACGCGCGGGGTGCCCTGCTTCGCCAACCAGCGGCGTCTGCTTGGGGGCGATGACGCCGTCGGGGAAGAAGTCGCCGAGGCTGGGGCGCTCACAGTAGCTGAGTCGCTCGGCCACGACCCTGGCCTTCGAGAGCTCGAGGGTCACGCCCTGCGCCGCCAGATCGCCAACCAGACGATGCCCGACGGCCTCGAGCCGCTGCAGCGTCGAGAGGTAGGCGCCGCGCCAGATCGCCAGCGCGGGGCGGTGGTCGAAGGGGCTGACGGAGAGCAGCTCGCGCAGCGAGTTCTGCGGGACGATCGTATAGGAGCTGACCTGTGGATAGCGCCGCAGCATCCAATCGCGGGTGTTGGCGTAGCGCGTCCAGGTCATGGTGCGGATGTTCTGATCGGCGTTGTAGAGCGCCCCACGGCGTCTGGAGTAGCCGCGCTCACGCGCGACGTAGGGGACGAAGGGGTCGACGGTGAGCACGAAGCTAGCGCCGCGGCGCATCGCCTCGACGAAGTTCGAGGTGCGCGTCACCGCCCCATCCTCGTAGAAGCGGCCATCAATCTCCACCGACGAGAACGCGGGGTTGATCGCCGCGGAGGCCTCCACGGCGCGGCTGATCGGCACGTCATCGTAGCCCTCGCTGCCGAAGAGCACATGCTTGCGCCGATCCTGGTCGGTCGCGCCGAGGAAGAGCTGAGCGGGGAGCTGGCGAAAGTCGTTGGTCGCCCCGGGCTGGCTGAAGGCCTTGGAGATCGGGTCGCCGAGGACGTTGGTCGAGAAGGGCGCGCCGACCATATCGGAGTAGTCGAGCAGCAGCGTGTCAAGGGAAGGCATCCTTCCACGACCGAGGCTGCGCAAGGTCGCGAGGGTCGCGCGCAGCGCGTAGCGCCCTCGCCGCCAGAGCTCGGCGACGTCGAGGTTCTTCAGCCGAAAGAGGCGCATGTCGATCGGGTCGAGGCGCGAGGGGATGCCGACCATCGCGGCCATGACCTCGTCGACCGAGTAGCCCACCGCGAGGAAGCTCGAGACCACCGCCCCGGCGCTGATGCCGAAGTACATGTCGAAGGTGTTCAGCGCGTTGGCCGAGAGGCAGTCGTCGAGGCACTTCAGCGCGCCGAGCTCGAAGTAGATCCCGGTGATGCCACCGGAGGCGAGACAGAGCGCGCGGCGGCGATCTCGGGGCTTGTCGAGCAGCTGCCGACCACGCTCGAGCACGCGGCTCGCGAAGGGCGGATCCGTGGGGTGGCAGGTCATCCCGACACGGCAGGTCTGGCGCAGCACAGACGAGACCCCGCGACCGCCGATCTCGATGATCGCCTGATCGACCTGCCCCTCGTCGAAGCCGGCGACCAAGAGCAGCACTCGGTCGAGGGCGTAGCGCTCCTCGACGTTCTCCACCGTGTCGAGGGCCACCAAGAGCTCGATGATGTCTTGCTTCTGTTGTGTGAAGCAGGCGCCGTCACCGGCGCAACGGAGGTCGAGCACGATCAGGTTGACGTAGCTCTGGCGCAAGGTCTCGAGGCAGTCTGCGACGCCGAACGCCGGCACCCAGGTCCACTCTTGCCCGCCAGCGTCGACAGTGTTCGGCTCCCCCTCCACCGCCGGCATCGCCTCGAGCAGCGCCTGAAACTGCTGACGCGAGGGACCAACATAGAGGATGTGCTTATGAGAGGAGTCTTGAGGAGCCATAGGGGCGATCGGAGCGAGTACATCGGGATCCATGTGACAACTCTATCGCTCTTACGCGGCCGATCCCAGCCAAAGCGCGTCGAAGCGCCTCAAAGCACCTCAAAGCACGCCAAGGCACGCCAAAGCGCGTCAAGGATCGCGTCAACGCCGCGCGATCCGGGTCGTCCAGCTGATCACCACGCGGGGGACCAGCGGCCGATCGCCGAGGCCGATCGACTGGGCGCTCATCCAGAAGAGCGTCGGCCGACGTCCCACGAGCCGAGGGATTCGCCAGATCAGGGGCGTGGCCAGCGAGCGCAGGGTCGCCACGGAGAGCAGGGGCGACGCCTCCGGCAAGGGCACCACGACCAGCTGAAGACCGCCCGCGCCGACGCCCCGACGGCCTGGCGCTCGGCGAACGCAGGCGATGGCGCCCCCATCGCGGCGCCACACCGGAGGGCCGATGATCGCGCCGGCGACGACGAGGCGGCCGTCGAGCTCGAGCCCTTTTGTTGCGACACGCGCCATGTGGCGGCGATCGGGCGAGCGCAGGGCGCCGCGAGCGCTGCCGAGCTTGCCCTCGAGCACGGCCGATCCCTTGCGCTTGCTCCTCGACCGGGCATCCGCGACAGAGGCGCCGAGGCAGAGCGGCAACGCCAGCGCGCAGCTCGCCACCAGCAGTGGCCATTGAGGCTCCAGGCGGGCTCGGCGCTGTCGATCGACGCTCATGAGCCCATTACGGGGGGCGACGACCCTCGGGGCAAGTTTTTCGCCGCGCAGCACGAAAGGCGCAGGCTGGAGGGGCTCGTTACACGGGCTGGCGGGCTCGCGACACAGGCTGGCGGGGCTCGTCACACAGGCTGGCGGGGCTCGTCACACCCGCTGGCGGGGCTCGTTGCCTCCGCCGCGTGTTCCAGGCTATCCTGTCGCCGCAAAAGGTTGATTCTCTTTGGGAGCACTCCTACACATTCGGGACCGAGCCGGGTGCTGAGCTGCTGAGCCGATGTCGTCGCCGAAGACATGAGCCATGCGGGTGGTACGGCGAGCTCTCCGAGGCCTAGAAAGCGGCCGGCGGCGCTGTGCTCGGCGACGAGACGAATCGGTGGGGGTGCTCTTAGGCAAGGTGCATCAGTTCATCGAGCGCGTCGACCTGCTTGAACGCGCGCGGATGACGCGAGGCGATGGATGAAGAAGCGCAGCACGATCGGCCGAGAGAGCTTCGCTGCGCTTGAGACGGTCACGGTGTCGACCCTCGACGCCCCCAAGCGGGTCTTCGACCTCACCACCGGCCTGCCCTCGTTGACGACCCTCTTCGCCGACCTCCGCTCGGTGATCGACCCCTACGAGGGCACGACGATCTTCTACGTCCACCTCTCATCCAACCCAATCATCGAGGAGCGCTACGGCTGGGAGGCCCTCGAAGCCTATCTCGAGCTGGTGCATAACTACCTCGGGCGCCTCTCGCAGGACGTGCGCCGCGAGCGCGAGCATTGCCATATCGCCCGCGCCTTCGCCGACGACTACGTCGCCCTGATGCCCCGCCGGGAGGACGACGAGGCGCTCTCGTCTCGTATCGTCGACGAGATGAACCGCCACATCGCGGCCGTCGACACAGACCTGGCGGCGCTCAACGAGGTCTACGTCGGCAGAGCGCACGTCAAGCCCTTCCCCAAGATCCACCCCGAGCGGCTGCTCTACCGCGGCATCCAGCAGGCCCAGACCGAGGCGACGGACGTGGGGCGCCAGAAGCTCTCGGCGCAAGTGCGGGTGCTCGACGGCTGCCTGGCGGCGCCGCAGAAGCGCTTCAGCATCGTCTATCAGCCGCTGGTGCGCCTCGACGACCTGTCGATCTTCGCCTACGAGGCCCTGGCCCGCTGCAGCCACGAGAAGCTGCGTAACCCTCATGTGCTCTTCAACGTCGCCGAGCAGAGCGACAGGGTCTGGCCGCTCTCACGGCGGCTGCGCAAGCTGGCCATGACGCCCGAGGTCGAGCTCCCCAGCGGCGCCCTGCTCTTCGTCAACCTGCACCCCTCGGACTTTGCGGATCCAAAGCTCCTGGCCCCCGAAGCCCACGTGCTGGCGCTCGCCGACCGCCTGGTCCTCGAGGTCACCGAGCGCGCCGCCATCGGCGACTTCGACACCTTCCGCGCCAACATCGACAAGCTGCGGGCCCTCGGCTTGCGGATCGCGATCGACGATCTGGGCTCAGGCTACGCCGCGCTGTCGGCGGCAGCCGAGCTCGATCCGGAGTTCATCAAGTTCGACATGACGCTGATCCGAGACATCGATCAGAGCCCGATCCGGCAGAACCTGGTGCGCAACATGGTCGCCTTCGCCGTCGAGGCCGGGGCCGAGGTGGTCGCGGAGGGCGTGGAGACGGAGGCCGAGCTGAACACGATACGCGACCTGGGCTGCCATCATGTCCAGGGCTACCTGCTCGCGCGCCCTGCCCTACCTTTCGTCACCGAGCTCACGCTCCCCTCTCCGAGCGCTGGCCAGGAGGCCCCCGCGGGCTCTTAGTGAGGCAACCTTGAAAGCAGTAACGGACGTCCTCTACCTCTATTCGCCGCAGCGCCGGGAGAAGCTGCACAACGAGCTGTCCAGCGCGGGAGGTCAGAAGACCCGCGGCCCCCAGGGTGACGACTGCGTCGTGCTGCAAGACGGCGCCAAGACGATACGCTTTCTGCTCGTCGACAGCATCGAGCACGCGCTGAAGCTGCTCACCGACCACTACTTCAGCTTCGTCGTGGTCGACGCGAGGCTCTGTCCGGACTGCGGCTGCGGCGCCGACTGCGCCCCGCTGTCGATCCAGTTCATGAACCGGATCCACTACTCCGCGGATCCGGACAAGCGCTACCCCCTGTCACGGATCATCGCCGTGGTGCGCGACGACGCGAAGCTCGCCAAGCACGCCTTCGAGCTCGGCAAGCTGCGTATCGGCGGGTTCGTCTGCGAGCCCTTCTCCGGCGCCCTGGCCGAGCTGATGGAGTCGCTCTACGACCCGGACCCGGGCAAGACCGCGATGTGCCTCTCGGGCGGCGGCATCGAGGGCTTCCTCTTCGAGCTGGGCGTGATGATGGGCATCAACGCCCACCTGCAGTCGAAGTCCGTCACCGACTTCCAGATCTTCTGCGGCATCAGCGCCGGAGCGATCCTCTCATCGCTGCTGGCCAACCTCAGCGAGCCCGAAGAGATCGTCGACAAGCTCTTCAACCCCAACAGCGGGGCCAAAGAGGACGTGCTTACGCCAAGCCATATCTTCGACTTCAACATCGGCGAGTACCTCGGCCGGCTCTGGGAGCTCAGCCGCAACGTGTCTGTGCTCTCGGGCTCCGAGCTGATCTCGACGTTGCTGCGGTCGGTGCCGATCGGCTTCTTCCGCGGCGAGTCGCTGCACGACTTCCTCCAACGCCACCTCACGATGGAGGGACGCACCAACGACTTCCGTAAGCTCCAGCGCGAGCTCTACATCGGCGCCACCGATCAGGACCGCTCGACCCACGTCGTCTTCGGCGACGGCCAATGGCGCGACGTGCCCATCTCCCGCGCCGTGCGCGCCTCCTACGCGCTCACGCCCTTCTTCGAGCCGGCGCTGATCGAGGACCGCTACTTCGTCGACGGGCAGTACACGCGCACCTCGAACTTCCACGTGGCCGTAGAGCGTGGCGCCAAGCTGGTGATCGTGGTCAACCCGCTGGTGCCGATCCGCGTCGAGGGCACGGGCTACGTCCGCAAGAAAGGCGGCGTCTTCGGCGGCCTGCAAGCGCTGAAGGCGGTGATCCACACCCGCTTTCTCCACGCCTTTCAGGCGGCCATCGACGCCTACCCGGAGGTCGACTTCGTGCTCTTCGAGCCCGAGGGCGATCTCGTGCGGCTGATGGGCGGCTCCCCCATGAAGTACAACCTGCGCACGGAGATCGTCAACGTCGCCTACCGCTTCGCCGTCCAGCGCATCCAGCGCGACTTCGAGGTGCTCCGCGGCACCTTCGAGCGCCACGGCTTCCGCCTGCAGCGCCACCCCAGGCTGCGCGCCAAGCACGCCGCGTTTTTCTAAAAGCCCCCCACAGCTGCCTCCCGTCGCCGCGGACAGCCCTGCCGGCCGCTTCCGAGGCCTCAGGACGTTCGGCATACCACCAGCTGATTGGGAGCTCGAGGGTGAGGGGGGAGACGCTCTCAACGCACATCTACATGAAGGGTCGCTGCGGGCAACGTCGCGACGGGCAGGGTCGCTGCGGGCAGGGTCGCTGCGGGCAGGGTCGCTGCGGGCAGGGTCGCTGCGGGCAGGGTCGCTGCGGGCAGGGTCGCTACTTGCAGGTGTCGTTGGTGCCCAGCGGGTTGTAGTTGCACCCCTTGGCGCAGACCTTCTTCACCGGCGCCCCACCCTCACAGCGGTAGATCGTGCCGCTCTTGCAGGTCCAGAGCTGCTGCCCCTTGTAGGCCGATTTGTAGCAGCTCCAGCTTGGCGCGGCGGTCTTGCCCTCGCTCGAGGAGGAGGGCTTCTGGCAGATGTCGACCGTGAAGTAGGCGCCATAGTTTGCGCCGACGTCCCGGGCGCAGACCAGCCCAGGCTTGCACTCGGCGTCGCTGTCACAGTCGCCCTCGCCGTCTTCGCAGGGGCAAGCCGCGCTGCAGAAGGTCCAGCCGTAGACCGGACCAGAGTGACAGCTCGGCGCCGGCCTGGGCGGCGGCGGCGGCCCGGGCTGCGAGCCCGAGTTGCCGGGGTTGGTGTTGGCCTTGGCGTGGACCCAGCCGGCGACGTCCCAGCTGCCCCAGCGAGTGTGCACCCAGCCGTTGGCGTAGCCTAGCGTGGCCTTGCCGTTGCCCTTGACGTTCTGCTCGATGATGTCGATGGCGTCGGCGCGCACCGCGACAACCAGCGCGACGTGGCCCCAGGTGCCCGTCGTCCAGACGATCATGTCGCCCGGCGTGGGGGGATGGGCGGCGTCGCCGTTATAGTAGACGTCAGTGCTATCTTTCGGGGCGTTGGCGAGCAGGTCCTTGGCGTTGCCGTACCAGCGCAGGCCCCATTTGCTCTTGAAGTAGCGCTGCACAAGCTCGACGCATTGGTACTGGTAGCCGGTGGAGGTCGTACCGCCACATGAGTAGCCGGTGCCCGTGCTCGGCCCGTTGGAGTAGGCGGCGACACCGTCGAAGGTCGCGAGCACCGTATGGCAAGGGGGCATCGACGAGTACGTCCCAAAGCCCTCCCCGGAGGGGTTGACGATCTGCGGGCCGACCGTGTCTTGGGTCTGGCTCGGATCCTCGACGAGGCCGCCCTCCAGCGCTCCGAGGCCGCAGGCTCCAATAAGGAGGGTCAACAGCGCCAGGCCAACAAGCTCTTTGGTGTTTTTCCGCATACCCACGTCCTTGGCAAACGGCATACCAAGGCAGCGCAGACCTGCTTTCGAGGGGTTTTGGCGCGAGCGTGGACAGCTCGCGATGCTCCAGCGCTGACGTTTGTGAGCAGCCGGAGAGACCTACCCCCAGGGCCAAAGTAGGTGGATCTGCGCCAAGGTCACACACCTCGGCGTCAGCCACCGTGCTAAGATGGGAGCGATGGAAAACGACAAGCCAGCCAAGACAGCCCCAGCCGAGACAGCCCTCCCGTCGCCGCGCTGGTCTGCGACATCACAGCGGTTGTCGCTCGTCGGTTGCGTGCGACCAGCGGGCGCCCTTTTCGCTCCTACGCTGTGATGCCGCATCCTTCGCGCAGCTCGGTCCGGTCAGCGGATCAGCGCTCTAGCGGCTCACAGGCAGATCCGTGAGCACGAAGACCGACGTCGTCTGACAGCGCCCGGTCCGCGGATCGGGCTTCGGCGACGGTGGACAATAGGGCGGTCTGCTCTGACGACCGAGGCGCCGGAAGGCGAGGTGAACATGCGGAGGGCGGCGCTCGACCTTCAGGTAGACACGACGGCGCATCGTCCGGGCGGCGCGGCGTAGGGCGCGGCGATCACGGCGGGAGACGCCGATGCTGCGCAGGTCGACGGCGCCGGCCTTGAGGTGCTGCGAGATGTACACCCCACGGCAGACCTGCCCCTCGATCACCCGCTGCATGCGCTTGATCACCGCCCAAGCGGGCTCCCGAGCGCGGCGGCCTGAACGGAAGGCACGAACGATCTCGCGCGCGGCGCGCTTCTGCCCATAGAGCCGAAGCAGCCGCGCACCGAGCACCGCCTTGATGAACATCGCGCGCGCCTGCCGGTAGGGACCGCGGGTGCCGCTGGTCACGAGGTAGCGGCGACGAGCGCCGTAGTCGCGAGCGCGCTGCGTGAGGTCATAGAGGGCGAGCTCGACTCTCGGCGAGAGGGAGTGGGCCTCGCCCAGCTGATAGGGCAGCAGCCGTGCCACCAGCCGCAAGAGGCGCCGCTGCGCGCGGGCGAGGGCCGCGTCTCCTGCGCTGCGGACCCGCGAGAGGGCCTGCTCCAGGGCGCGGTAGGCGAGCGGCGCGCAGCGATGGAAGCGCGCCTCGACGTCGCGACGAAGCTGGTCGTCACCCATCGCGACCCAGACGACGTGACGCCAGGAGCGATCGACGCCGCGCTGCACCAGGCGAACGCTGGTGGCGAGGGTGATGCCGTCGGGGCAGCTCGGGCAGGCGACAGGCCAGCTCGCTCCCGCCTCGACTCGAAGCAGCCGCGGGCACGCCGCGTGGCGCCCGCTCGCCGCCTCGACAGACCGGCCGAGCGGCGAGGCGAGCACCAACGAAGCGAGAGCGACGACGCGTCCGGACGACACCCTCCACACCTACCACGCCCGCGCTAGCGCGGGCTCGTTTTTGCGCTATCGCAATACTCGGCGACCTGGGGCTCGCGCGACGATGAAGACCCAGGACGGATCCGGCCATGATGGAAGCCCCATGATGGCTGCAACCATGATGAAGACATCCATGGATAGTCTGATGGATAGTCTGATGGATAGTCTGATGGATAGTCTGATGGATAGTCTCTGATGGATAGTCTGACATGATCGATGTTCAGGGGTCTGGGCGCGATGACGTCCCGCTCGCCGCAGAGCGATACGCCAAGGTGATGAGCTTGGCGGAGCTGCAAGAGGGGAGGCCGCGCTTGATCGAGGTCGAGGGCCGCGAGCTCGCGCTCTACCGCGTCGGCGATGAGGTCTACGCGACCGACGACGCTTGCCCCCACGCCGACGGCCCGCTGAGCGAGGGCGATCAGACCGGCAGCACCATCACCTGCCCTTATCACGCCTGGGACTTCTGCGTGACGACAGGCGCCTGCCTCAATACCGACGGCCCCAGGGTCAAGACCTACGCCTGTCGGATCATCAACGGGCAGGTCGAGGTCGCGCTGTAGTCGAGGCGCTGCTACCTCGTCGCGGCAGAGAGGCAGGGGTGGGCCTTCGGCGGCGGGCCCGCCACGGCGCGGCCACGGCGCCAGATCACCGGGATCTCTCGCCAGAGATCCCTGAGCAGCGGACAATAGCGTCGTCCCAGCGCGTCCAGCGGGAGGCTCATCGAGCGTCCTAGCTCGCTGATCGCGTGGAGCCGATCGCCATCGAGGAGCAGGTGGGCGACCGGCCCATGGAGCCATCGGCCAAAGAGCCGCTCGCCGCCCTTGCGATCCCAGACACCGACGAAGCCGTTGGCGAAGCCGACCACGAGCGTGCTTCGAGGGCCCTGCAGCAGAACGCGCACCGCGCTCGAGGGGGCTCCCTCCGCGGCGAAGCGCCCCGCCCCACGCCGCTCTCCCGGACGATGCAGCTCCACCGTGCCGTCGCGGTAGCCGACGGCGATCTGAGCGCCGACGCTGGCCAGCGCTGTCGGCCCCGCCATGACACGGCCGCTCCCTGCGTCGAGCTTGGAGGGCGCGCGCAGACGCACGAGCTGACGGCGGCCGCCCCGCTCGTAAAACGCCAGGATCGCGCCGTTGGCGGCGACCCAGAGGCCGGCATGCGGTTGACGCCGCTGGTAGGTCATCGCCGTCACGCCCGCTGCGACGAGGCGCCTGCTCGCGCCATCGAGGTCTAGAGCGCTGATCAACTTACCGGACCGAGCTGCGCTAAGGATGCGGAATCACAGCGTAGGAGCGAGGAGGGCGCCTGCTGGTAGCAAGCAACCGACGA
>PDPC01000057.1 GCA_002747355.1 Pseudomonadota bacterium
ACGTCGACGCCTTGCTCGACGCCTTGGGCAGCTCGACGCCTAGGTTCGGCGTGGTGATGAACGACGCCGTGAGCAGGAAGAACACCAGCAGCTGAAAGATGATGTCGATCAGCGGCGTGAGATCGAGCCCGACCCGCTCCTTCTGCGGGCGAAAGCCCCCGGAACGAAAGTTCATCGATCGTCCTCCTCGACCCGCTGCTCCTCGCCCTCTCCGTCGCCCTCGTCTGCGACCTTGCTGACCTTGCGGGCCTTTCTGGAGGCGCGGGCCTTGGTGGCGCCCTTGCCAGCTCCGCGAGCGTCGTCTTCGTCGTCGCCCTCTGAACCCTGTTGGACCGTCTGGGGTTGGGCTTGACGTCGGTCGGCACTCCCCGAGAGCATCTCGGCGAACTCGAGAGAGTCCTCCTCCATGTCGATCACCAGGGCGCTGACCCGGCCCTGCAGGTACCGATACCCGACGTAGGCGGGGATGGCGACGATGAGACCCGCCGCGGTGGTGATCATCGCGACCCAGATGCCGGCAGCGAGCTCGCCCGGGTTGACCCCTTGGCCGCGGCCAGCGAGCGCCTCGACGCGCTGAAAGGCGCTGATCAGACCGGTGACGGTGCCGAGCAGGCCCATCAATGGCTCGACGGCGGCGATCGTGCCGAGGAGGTCGACGTAGCGATCCATGTGGGCGACCTCGCGGCGCCCGACCTCGGTCACCGACTCTTTGATCACCTCACGGGGCTTGCCTTCATCCTTCAGCGCCGCGCCGACCACGGTAGCCAGCGCCGAGGTGTTCTCCTGGCAGAGCACCTCGGCCTCCGAGAGCTTGCCGGTCTTGACCAGCATGCGCACTCGGCGCCGGAACGCCGAAGGGGTGACCCGCTCGCGTCGCAGCGACCACAGCCGCTCGAGGAAGAGCGCCAGAGCGAACACCGACCCGAGCACGATCGGGTACATCACCGGGCCGCCCTTGACGAAGAGGAAATGGTAAATGTCGTACATGCGTTGCTGTTCCTCGGAGCCGGTCGAGACCGGTGTTGGAGCTACTTCGTCTTCGTTATCTTTGGCGCAGCCTTCTTCTTCATGGGCGCGGCCTTCTTCTTCATGGGCGCGGCCTTCTTCTTCATGGGCGCGGCCTTCTTCTTCATGGGCGCGGCCTTCTTCTTCATGGGCGCGACCTTCTTTGCGGTCGGCAAGGCACCCTTTGGCTTCGCCGGCGGCGTCTTGACCGCAGCGCCTTTGCTGGTGATCGGCTTGGTCACCGTTGGCTTCGGCGGCGTGGACGGCACGCCGAGCACTGTCGGCGCCCCCCAGGGCGGCAGCTTCCGCGTCGGACCCCCGATAATCGAGAGGCCTCCGGCGGTGAGCGCCCAGAGCTCACCGCTGGGTGCACGCCGCAGGTCGTAGACATCATCACTCGCCAGCCCTTGCTCCGTCGTGACGACCTTCAGCGAGCGCGCCTTGCCCTCACCACGCAGCTCGGCGACCCCTCGTGAGGTCGCCGCCACCAGCGTGTCGCCGACGTGGATCATGGCCCGCACCGTCTGGTTCAGCGGGGCCGGATAGTCGAAATGCCAATACGTCGGGCCACGGCGCCCTAAGCCGGCGTAGGTCCCCACCAGCACCTCCGGCTTGTCCTTCTTGGGCCGTGTCGTGCTGAGGGCATAGACGAGCTCGCTAGCCAGCCCCTCGTTTTCGGTGATTTGCACGATCTTCTGCCCGATGACGTGATAGATGCCGCTCCCTGTGGCCAGCCACAGGTCGCCCCCGTGAAAGCATACGTCCCGCAGGTCGTCGGGCAACGCCAAGCTACCCACCGGTCGATCGTCATCGGGGAGCATCGAGCTGCGGTGATACAGAGATGAGCCATCGCGGTTGATCACGACGATACCCCAAGCCCGCGCCTCGCCCTGCGCGTCGCGGTAGCCCAGGCCAATCCAGAACCCGCCCTTTGGGCCCCGGCGGATATAGCGAACAACCGGACCGCCATGGGGCACTCTCACCTCCACGGAGGTCATCACCGAAAAGCCCGAGGCGCTCAACTCGCTGATCACCAACGCCGTCGGAGCGTTGCCTCGCGTATGGATCGCCCACACATGGCCGCGGCCGTCGTCCATGAAGCCCTGCACTCGTGCCGACGGGTCGGGGCTCGGATAGGCTCGTCGGAACCCTCGGCCATCACCGAAGTACCCCTTGCCGTCGAAGGCGACGAAGCAGCCCTTCGCCGTGCAGCCGGTCTTCAGGCGCCTCGCGCTGCCGGTGAACGACTCGCTCCGATACCAACGCAGGCGCTTGCCGTCGAAGGACGCCACGCCCTGCCGCGCGGTACCCAAGAGCACGTGATCACCCCGGTCGAGCACCACGGTTGGCGCCGTTGGCATGACGCGCCGGACCACCGTGGCGTAGTAGTGGGGGATCGGATAGTCCCGAGGCGCTGTCGGCGAACGCTCACCCGAGAGCTCGAGGGCGGTGGCGGGCTTCTGGTCCTTCGCCGCCCGATGGATCTCAAGGACCCGTTTGCCCACCCCGACCAGCACCCGGCCGCCGATCTGGGTCAAGAAGCCGATCTCCACCGCGCGCGGCGGCCAGTAGGCCGTCCAATGCGTGCCGTCGTAGTAGGCCAAGAGGTCGCGCCCTTGGCCGTCAGCGCCGACGGCCAACACGCCGCCAGCCTTGGTGTAGGTGAGCGCTCGCACCCGCCGAATCGGCTGCCCGCTGTCCACTGCGTGGACCGTCAGCTGGCCTTTGGCGAACGCGTAGAGCCCTTCGCCATCGGTGCCGACCCACGCCCCGCGCCCGGCGCGGTTGTCTACGAGCAGGCTGATCTTCGCCCCTGGGAGCAGCCGCTTCCAGCGCCCCTTGGCGAGCAGAAAGAGGCCACCGGAGGCGCCAACCAACACCCCATCGCTTGTGGTGAGCACCGTCCGCGCCTCGCGCGGCGTCCCCTTGGGAACCGCACGCCAGCCAGTCCGATGTCGGTTGAAGAGACCCCGGTCGGTGACCACCCACAGCCCGCCGACGCCGCCGGATGCCGCGTGCACCCGACCAAAGGGGCGCTGGTCGGGGCCGACCACGACCTTCGGCTCGCGCTTGCCTTTCTCGTAGGCGCGCAAGCCAGTGGCGTCGCCCACGTAGACACGGCCGTTGAACTCGGCCAGCGCTGTGACCGGGTGGAGCTCGCTGAAGCTGATCACCTGTGGCTTCGGCGGCCCGCTCTCGCGAACACCGTTGGTCAGCTTGCCTACCCCTGTCTTCGCCGGGCAGGCGGCAAGGAGCCCGCCGGCGAGCAACACGGCGGACACCAAGACGAGTCGAGGGGATCGATGGGACGGGGACCGCGAGTGCAGCATCATCGGGCTAGGACCTCGTTATCTCGGGAGAACGGCTGTTCGTGGCCGAACAGTACTACGGGGGACCGGGATCGCAAGGCGTCGGACACTCGCGCCTCTCGTTTCAGCGCTATCGAGCGAGCAGCTCGCGCTGGTAGTACGGCCGATTCGCGCCGCTCAGAGTCGATTGGTGGTCTTGACAGGGCAGTGACAACTTGCTACTTCCATCGCCGCCGTAAGGGGCTGTAGCTCAGCTGGGAGAGCGCCTGACTGGCAGTCATGAGGTCGTGGGTTCGATCCCCATCAGCTCCACGAGACGCCCACTCGCGAGACCGCGGGTGGGCGTTTTTCTTTGGGGTGACCAAACGGCTGTAAATTAGTGTAACACTCCGAGATCCCATCGCCTCGCCCCCTTCGAAAAACGGCGGGACAGAGCGAGCGTCGCTTGAGTACAGAATCCAACAACGGCTGCGCCATCAAGGCGCCCCTATCCGAAGTAGGACGTCGGAGGTGACATGAGTAGCAAGCAGATCGGCACCGCGAAGCTGAGCTTTGAGGACAAAGAGTATGAGCTGCCCCTCGTCGAGGGCACCGAAGGCGAACGCGCCATAGACATCAGGCGGCTGCGCGCCGACACAGGCATGGTCACCTTGGATCCGGCGTACGGCAACACCGGATCATGCGAGAGCGGGATCACGTTCATCAATGGAGAGAAGGGGATCCTTCACTACCGCGGCTACCCCATCGAGGAGGTCGCGACGCGAGCGCGCTTCACCGAGGTCTGCTACCTGCTGATCTTCGGCAAGCGGCCCACCATCGAGGAACTCTCGGCGTTCCGACACCAGCTGACCTATCACACGCTGATCCACGAAGACATGAAGAAGTTCTTCGAGGGTTTCCCGCGCAATGGCCATCCGATGGCGATCATGGCGGCGATGTTCGTCTCCCTCTCGGCCTACTACCCAGACGAAAGCGACATCACCCTGAACATCATCCGCGCGCTGGCCAAGGCCAAGACGATCGCCGCCTTCTCCTACAAGAAATCGATCGGTCAGCCCTTCGTCTACCCACGCAACGATCTCAGCTGGCCGGCAAACTTCTTGCGCATGATGTTCGCCGTGCCCTCGGAGGAATACGAGGTCGACCCGGTCTTCGAGGATGCCTTCAACCTGTTGCTGATCCTCCACGCCGATCACGAGCAGAACTGCAGCACCTCCACGATGCGGATGGTGGGCAGCAGTGAGTCGAACCTCTTCGCCAGCCTCTCGGCGGCGATCTGCGCGCTCTGGGGCCCCCGCCACGGCGGGGCAAACCAAGCCGTGATCGAGATGCTGCACCGGATCCAGGCCGACGGCGGCGACTACAAGAGGTTTCTCGACCAGGTGAAAGACAAAGACAGCAACGTCAAGCTGATGGGCTTCGGCCACCGGGTCTACAAGAACTTCGACCCCCGTGCGCGGCTGCTCAAGCAGACCGCCGACAGGATCTTCGACAAGCTCGGGATCAACGACCCGCTCCTCGAGCTGGCCAAGAAGCTCGAGGAGGTCGCGTTGAACGATGAGTTCTTCGTCAGCCGACGGCTCTATCCCAACGTGGACTTCTACAGTGGCATCATCTACCGGGCGATGGGCATCCCAACCGAGATCTTCACCGTGATGTTCATCCTCGGCCGGCTCCCGGGCTGGATCGCCCATTGGATGGAGATGCGCGATGAGGGCAACTACCGGATCCACCGCCCGCGGCAGGTGTACACCGGCGAGATCGATCAGACCTTCGAGGATCGCAACACGAAGAACATGTAGCGCCTCTGGCCCTGGGCTCTCGGCTCTCGGTGGGCTCTCAGCTCTCGGTGGGCTCTCGGCTCTCGGTGGGCTCTCGGTGGGCTCTCGGCTCTCGGTGGGCCCTCGGCGCGGCACGCTCAGCGCTTCAGACGCAGCACGCCACAGCTGCAACCCACCGCCAGCACCTCGCTCGCGTTCCCTCCCACCGCCAACAGACACGCCGCCGGAGAGCGGTGGAGGCGCCACGTCTCGCCGTCGTAGTGGATCACGTTGCCCCCCCGAGACACGGCGTAGAGGTCGCGGGGTGAGCGGCCCCAGACGCCAATCAATGTCTGCGCCAGCGGCGTGCGCTCGGCGCGCCACCGCCCCCCCCGACGGCGGAGCACGAGCCCGCCCTCGCCCACGGCCACCGCCTCACGCTCCTTGGCGTCGGCCCACACGGCGTAGAGGTTGTTCATCCTCCCGCTGCTCTCGCGTCGCCAGACCCCTCGACGACGCGCCATGATCACCCCTCGGTCGCCGACGACGATGGGCGACCGGCAGCCCGCGAGCCCTCGCAGGCGCTGCCCGGCTGGCACACGTTCGCCGCGCACCGAGGCCACGCCGTCAGCCTCCTCGATGCGCAGCATCGTCCCCCTGGTGCCGGAGGCATAGATCGTCGTTCCGCAGCGCTGCACGGCGAGCAGGTCCTCCGCCGTGTTGCTCTTGATCCGTCGGTAGGCCTTGCCGTCGCCGATGACGATCAGCCCCCGATGCCCCACGGCCACCAGCGACCGGCCATCGGCGCTCCATAGGGCGCGATAGATGCCACGGATCGGCAGCACGGTCGTGCTCCAGCGCCCCCCTGCGCGTGTCAGCAGCTTCCCCCGCAAGCCCAAGGCGATGCCCTGCCCAGGCGCTGCGGACGCCACCCCGACCAGCGACTCCATCGATCCGCCGGCCTCGAGCTCCCAGCGCCGACCGCGCCGTCGGAGGATCGTGCCTCCCTGGCCGACGGCCCAGATCCCTCCCCCTCCACCGCGGACGTCGTGGAGGGTCGCGATCGTGCCAGAGCGCTCCTTCGCCCACTCCCCCAGCGGCCGCCGCGCGGGGCTGCGGAGGATGGTGCCCCCCTTCCCGACCGCCCAGGCGGTCTTCGGCCCGGTCCCCCATACCGCGCCCAGGTCAGCCATCCCTTGCACGCTCTCTTTGGCCTTGACGCCGTCGAAGAAGATCACCGTCCGCCGGTCGCCAGCGACGAGCACGTGGTCCTTGCTCGAGCCCCAGACCCCGCGGAGGTGCTCGTAGGCGTCAGAAGAGAAGCCTCGCCAGCTCTTGCCGTCGTAGGCCAGCATCGTGCCCTCCCCGCCCACGGCGAAGACGTGGCGCCCGTCGGCGCCCCAGACGCCATGTAGAGAGACCTTCGTCGGCTGCTCGCGGCGAAAGGCGCCCTTGGCGTAGTGCAGCACGACGCCTCCATCACCAACGGCGATCAAGGTGTTGCCATCGGGAGACCAGGCGCCATGAAGATCCGCGTTCTGCGGGGCTGGCGAGCGCAGCAGCCGCCACCCCGCGGAGCCGCGGCGTAGCACAACGCCCCCCTCACCGACGACGAAGATCGCGTTCGCGTCCCGCGCCGCGATCGCGCGCAGGTTCCAGCGGGTCAGCGGCCTGAGGACCCGCCAGCGGCGCTCCCGTCGGCGGCGCTCGAGGATCGTGCCGGCCGCGCCCACGATCACCCCCAGCCCCTTGGGCCCGACCCAGACCGCCTGGAGGTCGTTGGCCTGCGGTGAAGGGCTCTCCCAGCGCCAAGTCGCCGCTTGCCGCGGCGCGTCGGGGCCGACGGCGAGCAGGCGCTTGGCGATCAGGGCGAGCTCGCGACAGCGCTGGTTCCCGCGGTGCCTCGGTCTCACTCGCGCCAGCTCGGCGCAGGCACGCGAGACGTGGTACCAGCGCCGGTCGCGGTAGGCCTGCTCGGCGACGGCGAGCTGGGCCAGGGCCGCGGCGTCGCCGCTGGGGAAGCGCCTCCAGAGCGCCTCGAGGAAGAGCTTGCTGCGCGCCTCCGCTCCGCGACGCAGATAGTGCTGTGCCGCGCCAAGGAGCGTGGTCTGCAGCTCGAAGGCCCGCAGCTTGCCCTTGAGCACGATGATCCGCTCGACCCTATGCCAGGCCTCCGCCGCCTGCTTGGGGCGGCGAGCGCGCTGCTGCACCAAGGCCAAGAGCACGCGCGCCTCGAGGTGATCGGGCTCGGTCCTGAGCACGGCGGCCAGCTCGCGGAGCGCCTCGTTGGGCTGCTTGGCCAACCAGGCGCGCTCGGCACGCCGGAGCTTCGGCCCCGCCCCTTCCGGAGGCAGAAGGGAGGCCGGCAGGCTCGCCGACGGGGGCGGTATGCGCTTGGCGAGTCGCCGCCGCTGCGCGGGCGGGCAGCCGATCAGCGCCACCGTGACGACCGCCAGCAGACCTGCTTTCGCGAAAGGCCCCAGCCCCACGCTCACTTGCCCCCCTTGCGCGCCTTCTTGGCCTTCCGCCCCGCCTTCTTGGGCTTCCACCCCGCCTTCTTGGCCTTCCGGGTTCTCCTGCTCTTCTTCGCGCCAGAGCCGGCCGGAGCGATCACGACCTCGCGCTGCAGCGCGCGCTCGATGGCCATCACCCGGCCACGAAAGGTCTCGTAGGCCGCGGCCGCGATCTCCGGGCAGCTGCGGATCGCGCGCTGCTGGTAGCGGAGCGCGTTGCTCTGCTGCTCGTAGCGCCAACGCCCAAAGACCTGCAGGCAGCGCCCCTTGACCTCGAAGTCCGCCGGCTTGGCGCGAAGCGACGCGCGGGCTGGCAGCTGCAGCACCAGCTCGGCTTTGTTGGAGGTTGGTGGGCCGAAGAACACCGGGTGGCGACGCTCGGTCCAGCGCGCGAGCATCGAAAAAGAGAAGAGCTTGGGCAGCCGTAGCCGCAGAGTGCCCTCCTCCTTGCGGGCGGCGTCGGCATAGCGCGCCTTGACTTGTATCACCAGCGGCTTGAGCACGGTACGCAGGTTTTGAGCCTGCACCCCCTGCAGCGTTGCCCCAGCGAAGCTCCGATGAACCAGGGATTGGGCGTACTGGCGCATGATCTGCTGGTTGGCCAGCGGCTTGCGGAGGATCCCCGCCTGATGGCCCTGCAAACGCAAGGTCAGCGTCCCCCGCGCCGCCCCGGTGGAGTCGAGCTTCAACGCAAAGGCGATCGCCGAGCGGTTCTTCGCGGGGGCCTGGTAGGGCACGTCGACCAGGCGGTGGCCGCCAGGAAAGAGCACCAGCGCGGTGGTGCCCTGCACGTCGCCCCGCAGGGTTTCGATGTCGAGGTTTTCGGCGGTGGCGTCGAGGAAGCGCGCCGCCGCGAGGCCAGGCTGCTTGGGCAGGTAGACCGCCGCGTGGTTGAACTGCTGCGAAGGGACGTTGCCGTGGACCCGACCCAGGCGGCGCGTGCGGATCAAGGCGAACTGGGCCTTGATGCCGAGGGCGCGCAGCATGGCGATGATCAGCACCGATTTATCCTTGCAATCCCCGTAGCCGCGGGCCAGCACCACCGACGCCGCGTGAGGCTTCACCCCGGCGATGAAGGTCTCGTAGTCTTGCTGGTAGCGCACCTCGCCGAGGGCGTGCGCGTAGACTCGACGGACCTTCTCTTCGACGGTCTTGGCCCCTCGGGAGATCGCCGCGAGTGTGCGCCGAAGCTCTGGGGTCATCTCGAAGACCTCGCTGGTCAGACTGCGTCCCCAAGAGGAGAAGTAGCTCCAGCTCGGCACGGTGCTCAGCGTCACGGAGGCGAGCAGGTCGCGGGTCGGCAGCGACCGCGCCTCCGGCCGCAGCGGAGGGACGTCGCGAGCCGCGAAGGTGTGGACGGTCACAGCGTCGCGCTTGTCGACGCGATGCGTCACCTCGCCCTGCAGCGCGACGTTGAGCTTGCGCCCGGCGGGGATCGCCAGGGCCCAGCGGGCCTGCCGCACCTGCCCCAGGGGGTGCTGAAAATACCAGCTGGTGGCCAGATGCTGGCGAAGATAGCCCCGGGGGTGGCGGATGTGTCGGTACTGCAGCACGGCCACCGAGCCCTCGGCGATCTTGGGGTAGCGGACCCGTCGTCCGTGCATCGAGGTCACCTCGTGGCGACGTTCATGCCGATCGATCATGTAGGCGTCGAGCACCTTGACCAGCCCGCTGCTCGGCAGCCGCACCTGGCCGAGGCTGTCTCGCCCGGCCCGATCGACCGCCATCCGCACCAAGGTGACGACGCGCTTCAGCGTCCCGTCGGGCATCAGCCGAGCGGCCTCGTCGTCCATCAGCCAGATCACCGAGGCGCCAGGCTTGGGGCGGATCTGGCGGGAGGCGCGGATCGCCGCGATGATCGCCGGGGGGCCGGGGCGCAGGCGCTCGAGCTCCGCGTCTCGCTCTGGGGCGAGGCGCTCGATGCGATCCCAGAGGCTCGAGTCGTGGGGATCGAGATCGAGGGCCCGTCGCCAGGCCCTGATGGCGACCTTGGTCCGCCCACCCTCGTAGTGAAGCAATCCAATCTGACGATGTGGGCGCCCCCAGGCCGGCACCAGCCGAGCGACCTCGGCGTAGGTCTTCAGCGCCTTGGCGGCCTGGCCGCATTGCCCCTCCATCGCGCCAGAGCGCATCCGCACCCAGCGCGCGTCGGGGTGGCGCTTCAGCGTCCCCCGCTGGATCGAGAGCGCCCTCCCGCAGCGCCCGCGGTTGAACTCGGCGCGCGCCAAGCGGGCGCGATACCCTCGGGAGGCAGGCCGCAAGGAGACCGCCTTGCGAAGCTGTCGCAGCGCCGCGCGGGGTCGACGGAGGCTGGTGAGGCAGCTCGCCCAGAGCCCCCGTGGCCAGGCCCACGCTGGGCGAGCTGTGGCGACCGTGCGCGCCAGACGACAACGGTCGAGCTGCCAGCCTTTCGAGGCCAGCACGCCGTCGTAGGCCCGCAGCCAGGCCTCGCGACGCACGTCGATCGTCGCACCTCGCTTGCCCAGGGCGCGGTCCAGCGCCCGAAGCGACCGATCGAGCTGGCCCCGGCGCCGGAGGATCTGGGCTCGCTCGATCAGAAAGCGGCGCTGGTAGGGTGCGGGCAGGCGTAGACCGACGAACACGCGCCGCGCCGCCGCCTGGTTCTGGCCCTCCCGACGGTGAAGCCACGCCGCGCGCAGCAGCGCCAACGGGTCACGAGGCCAGCGCAGCATGTGACGACGCAGCTGCGCCAACGCCAGCTGACGCAGACCGCGCCGCGCCAGAGCGACGGCGCCCCAGTAGGAGCGATGCGCCGCGCCGAGATCGCGCTTGCCCACCGCGCCGCTGCCCAGCACGTCGAGCTCCACGTCAACACCGACCTGGTAGCGCAGCGGCGGTCTCCTATCCCTGGTGTATTTCTGAAGCTCCAGCGACTGCTCCAGCGACAGCGGCGCCCCGCTCGAGTCGGAGAGGGCGATCCCGACGCGCCAGCGGCCATTGTTCTGGCAGGACTTGACCAGCAGCTTGTTGTACCCCGGCGCGAGCTCGACCAACACCCTCAGCGGACGGTCCATGGCGCCGCGGAGCTGACGCGTCGCCAGGACGTTGCGGTCGTTGAGCCAGATCTTGATGGGATCGGTGCTGCGGACCACCAGCACGACCTTCCTCGCCTCGGAGCTCTTCAGGAAGCTCAGCAGGTAGGCGATATTCGAAGAGAAGGGGTAGAAGTAGTCGTCGAGCCGCATCACCGCACCAGCGCCGCGACGCGCGATCACGCGCCAGCTCGCGCGCCCTCGAGAGGTTGGGTAGCTCTGATCGAAGCGGACCTCGCGCTCTGGACCGTAAGGCGTGTCGTAGCCGCCCCCCTGATCGTTATCGAAGCCCGCGATCGCGCGGAAGCGCCGCAGGCCGTAGGTGGCCGCGCTGAGCTCGCGGACCCGCTGACGCCGATCGAGAGCCAGCTCGAGGTCGAGCGCCGCTCGCGTCGCCGCGCTCCGCGCCCACGGATCCGGATGCTTCGCGATCACGTCGGCGAGCAGCGAGGCGAGCTGCTTGCGCTGACCGCGCCCCATAGACCACGCGGGGAGCTCGGCGAGGTGAAGCGCCCAGCGGACACTCCGCGCGTCGGCCAGGGCCGCCAGCCAATGCTTGCGGGCTCGTGGGCCATCATCTTCGAGCATCGCGAGCTCGGCCAGGAGCGCGTGAGCATCGGCCAGCTGCCCGTCGATGGCGAGCGCCTTTTTTGCGGTCTCGGCGGCTCGCAGGGGCTTGCCTCGCCTGAGGTCCCGCTCGGCCTCTACCACGAGCCGCCAGGCCTCGGTCGTGGCTGGCGGTGAGGTGATAAGCTTCGGTCCGCGTGCGGTGGCGCAGGCCGCGAGCAACGCGACGGTGGTCGACAAGAGACAGATCCGGATCGGCATGCGCGCTCCTTTGAAGACTGCGGTCCAGCGCTGGCTCGAACCTATCGCGCCGTCGTCCGCGCCGCGCATCATAGCGAGATCCAGAAGCGTTTTCAGGAAGAACGCGCCTTGGCCCAGAAGGACTATCGAAGGCTTGCGTCGGGCGTTTCGTGATTCTAAGATGAGCAGGTCCCGATATCGGGGCGACGTACGATAGACGAATGACGACTCAAGAGCACCGCTACAGACTTCTTCCATCGCCCGTCACAGCACTGCCGGCCGCCTTCTCTCCCTCAGAGAGCCCGCCGTACCGCCCGTATGGCTCGTTTGCCCGTATGGCTCGTTTCTTCGGCTACGAGAGCGGCGCGGCAGCTCAGCACCCGGCTCGGTCCCGAATGTGTGGGGAAGCTCTCAACGCTCTGCGTTCGTTTGATTATGGCTTGGAGAATGACTATGCTCCGCAGGATTGGTGTGGCACTAGGGCTGATCGCCACGTTCGGTTTGGGGTCGCTCGCGTGCGGCGACGACGACCCGCCGGCTGTCAAGGATATGTCGATCATCGAGGCGGGGGTCGACGGATCGATCCGCCTCGATGGAGACACCAAGAAGGACACTTTCAAGTGGCCGGACGTTGGCAGCCGTGATGGTCAGGTCGGCGACCTTTGGCCGACGGGCGATCTCTACTCGGGCACCTCCTTTGGCTGCACCACCAACGCCGATTGCTTTGGCCTGACGTGTTGCGCCACCCCCTGGGGCGTGAAGATCTGCTCCAAGACCTGCAACTGAGGTCATCCCCACCTTTTTTCTTCGGTGAGGCGAAAGTTCACGCTTCACGACGGTCGCCTCAGCTGCGCCATCCAGACGTCTGACCGACAGATACGCCATGCCTGACACACGTTCGTGGTGGGTAGCGCTCTCGGTGTGCCCTGACGGTGTCACGCTTGTTCCCCTCAACTCGCCTCAATAACAGCGAACGAGCGTCGATGGGTGGAGATGACGGTAGGTGTGAGCGCTTGGCTCGCCCCGACCAAAGGGAGAATCGCGATGACGCGCAGGCCCTGCATACTCCTGGTCGACGACGAACCGTTGATCCTCTCGTCGTATCGGCGTGCCCTCCGCGCCCTGGATGCGACCGTGTTGCTCGCAGAGGACCCGCTCCACGCGCTCGAGCTCTGCGAGGGCAACGAGGTCGACGTGATCGTCGCTGACTACCGGATGCCCCTCATGAACGGCGATGAGCTGCTCGAGCGGGTCCGCGCCCGGTGGCCCCAGACCGTTCGCCTCCTGGTCACCGCCCACACCGACGTGAACATGATCGAGGAGGTGGTTCGGCGCGGTGAGGTCTACCGCTTCTTGACCAAGCCCTGCGACACCCTGAAGTTCCGCGAAGCGGTCGCCGCGGCGATCGAGCAGCACGTGCGCCTCGACCAACGTGAGCAGGAGTATCGCAAGCGCGAACTCGACCTTCACAGCTACCGCCACCTCTTCGAGAGCGCCCCTGACGCGATGATGTTCGCCGACCTCGATGGCAACATCGTGCGGGTCAACGAGGCCTACGTCCGGGCTCACGGCGAAGACAAGCGTGACGCGCTACGCAACCGCCCGACGTTGGTCAGCGGGCTCTCCCAGGACCGCGAGATCTGGCAGGCGATGCAGGAGGGCTTGGCCGGAGAAGGGCATTGGTCGGGGGAGATCAACCGCTGTGGCTACACCGCTCTGCTCGCGGTTTCGCGGATCGACGACGATGGCAAGCCCTACGCCTACGCCGCCGTCGAGAAGGACATCAGCGAGCGTCGACGCTTGGAGGAGCAGGTCCGCGCCGCGCAGTACGAGGTGATCCTGGCGACCGCCAAGCTGGCGGAGTATCGCGATCCGGAGACCGGTGCTCACCTCGAACGGATGCGCCGCTATAGCCAGGCCCTCGCCTGGAAGCTGGGTGAGACCCGCTGGAGCTGGATCGACGAGGACTACGTCGAGGCGATCTTCTTCGCCAGCCCACTCCACGACGTAGGCAAGGTCGGGATCCCCGACGCGATCCTCCTCAAGCCGGGGAAGCTGACCCGGGAAGAGTGGGCTGAGATGCAGCGCCACACGCTGATCGGCGCCGAGGTCCTCGCCGCAGCGGGGGACTCCCTGGCCGAGAAGGGCTGGCTCTCTTTGGCCCACACCATCGCGCTGCAGCACCACGAGAAGGTCGACGGCAGCGGCTACCCCAACGGCTTGGCCGGCGAGGAGATCGACCCCGCCGCGCGGATCGTCGCTCTCGCCGATGCCTACGACGCGATCACCTCCAAGCGCGTCTACAAGGGCGCGGTCTGCCATGAAGAGGCCCGCAGTCGGATCCTCGAGAGCTCGGGGAGCCACTTTGACCCGGAGGTCGTCGAGGCCTTCCTCGAGAGCGAGGAGGCCTTCCACGCGATCCGCGAGCGCTACAGCGACGAGAAGGTGCTCAAGGGCGGGATGTTGCTCAAGAAGGCGAGCTGAAGAGCCAGAGGGCTATGGCCCTGTAATCATCGTCTCGTTGACGCCGACGATCCAGATCCCGGGGACCCGCGGGACCGCCAGGTCGCTCGCGACGCCAGCGTCGTTGATCGCCGCGTCCGGCGGCCCCGCGTCGGGCCAGAGGCCGTCGACCTCAGTGCCCCAGATCGCCTCGAGGCGATTGCGACTGACGCAGTTGAAGGCGTCGAAGGTCGCGCCATGGGTGAAGGGCGGCTCGCCGGTCATCCGCAGCAGCACCCCATCCCAACCGATCAGGTAGGTGGTGCGGGTGTCGTTCTGCGGGCCCCAGACGCCGCGAAGCACCTGGGGTGGAGCGCCCTCGACGTTGGTCCATTTGGTGCCATTGTAGTGCAATACGAGACCGGAGAGCCCGACCGCGTAGACATCGTTGTTGCGGCGCCCCCAGACGGCGCGTAGCGCCTTGGAGACGCCCGTCTGCATCTTGCTCAGCCCATCTTTGGTGCCGCTGAGCACGGTACCAAAGTCGCCGACGATGAAGACGCGACCGCCGCTTCGTCCCCAGACGCCCGTGAGCTTCTCTTCAACGCCGCTGGCCACCCGGGTCCAGACGTTCTGCGTAACATCGAAGTAGAGCACGGTGCCGCGATCGCCGACGGTGTAGAGTTCCGTGGTCTCACCTTTGCTGTTGGCCACCGCCCAGACACCCCAGAGGTTGCGAATGATCGCCGCGGCGGCGTCGCCCTGGGGAGGCCCGCCATCCACCGCGTCGGTGACGAAGACGTCGATCGGCACGGGCACGGCGGCCCATTTGGGCTCTGGAACACCAGGCACGACCTGCCGGCGCAGCACGGTGCCGTCGAAGCCCACGGCGAAGACGTCGTTCTCGGAGGTTCCCCAGACGGAGGTCAGGGTGACCTCCGTGGGCGACGCTTCGCGCGTCCACTTGGTGCCGTCCCAGTAGAGGATCGTGCCCTCCGAGCCGACGGTCCAGATGGTGTTCTCGTCGACACCCCAGATCGAAAAGAGGTTTGGCCGGCTGCCGCCGTCGCTCTTGGCCGGGATGCCGTGATCTGCGACCTGCCAGTTGTTCGGTTCAGCGTCGCAGGTGGCGCCGAGCTTCGAGTCGGGCAAGACGACGCCCGCGTCAGGGCGCTCTTTGTCGCTCTTACACGAGGATCCCGCCAAGAGCGGCGCCGCGATGAGCGCGGCCATCGCCCCAGTCGTGGCCATGAGCGCCAAGGTCGAGAGCAGCGAGCGCTCTCGAGGGGTGTCTGTAGCCTTTTTGTCTGGCCGCTTCATCCGGCCCGCCTCTTCCCCGTGCCGCGCGCTACTGCTGCAGCGAGACAGCGACGGTCTTGATGTTGCCTGGAGCGACGGTCACGGAGACTTCCTTGCGCAGCCCCAGCTCAGGGTTGACGAACTTGATCCGGTGACGCCCCGCGCTGACCTTGACTCGGTAGAGTGGGGTGTTTCCACGCAAGCGTTTGCCATCGAGAAACACCAAGGACCACGGCCAGCTATTGCAGTTGAGGTAGCCGTAACCCTGGCGGCGGGCGGGCGGTCTCCGCGCCGCGCTGGCTGTCTTTTTGGCCTCCTTCGTCGCGGCCTTGCCCACGTTAGCCCCCGTTGTCCCGAGCCCCTTGCCAGAGGTCTTGGGCGCTACCGGCAGGCTCGCGGGTGTAGAAGGGAGGGCGATCGGCTTGCGCAGCGACTTGGGGGTGATGTGCTCGGTGGGGTTGAACGTCGGCAGCTTGTTCAAAGCCGCGGAAGACGCCCCGCTGTCTCTCTTGGTCTCGCCGCCGTCATCGCTCAGCGCCAAGGACGCGCCAATCCCCGCGCCGATGAGCACCAGTAAGGCGATCACGATGGCGAGGGTCCGGCCTCGGCCAGGCGCGGGGGCTGGCTTGGCGTCGAGGGCCACTGTCCCCATCTGGAGCAGCTCGTCGGTGCTAGCGTTCGTATCCTTGACGTCGACACCGGCACGAGAGAGCTGGAAGAGCAAGCGATCGCGGCTCGTCGCGCTGCCCTGCCCTTCGGCCTGGGCGAGCTCCCAGGCGAAGAGCTCCTTGACCATGGTCGCCAGCGTGCCAGCGGTGAAATCTGCCGCGTGTTGGTGGAGCTGGCTCGATAGATCGACCTGGAGATCACCTGCCCGCTGATAGCGCTGACCGGGCTCCCGCGAGAGCGCCTTGAGCACGATCGCGTCGAGCTCGGCGCTGACGTTGGGATTATGCGTGCTTGGCGGGTCGACCGCGGCCTTGCGTACGAGCTCGAGGGTCTCCGCGTCGGTCTCGGCCTCGAAGGGGCGCACGCCAGTGAGCATCTCGTAGAGCAAGCTGCCCATAGAGAAGATGTCACTGCGGGGATCGCCGCTCTTGCCATCCGCCTGCTCCGGCGAGACGTAGCAGGGCTTGCCCCGCACCACCGACTCGCTCTCGGCTGCCTTGGAGGCCGCCCGGGCGATGCCGAAGTCGGTGAGCTTGACCTCGCCATTGTAGGAGATCAGCACGTTATGCGGTGAGACGTCTCGATGAACGACCACCACCGACTTTCCCTGCTGATCGGTATAACTGTGGGCATACTGCAGACCGCGACACACTTCGGCGCTGATAAAGAGGGCGGCCGCGACGTCGAGAGGCTTCCCCCCTTCGGCCACGCGAGCGATCACCTGGGCCAGGTTCTGGCCCCGCACATACTCCATCGCCAGAAAGTAGACGCCGTCGACCTCACCAAAGTCGAAGACCTGCGTAATGTTGCCGTGGGTCAGCGGCAGTACGATGCGCGCCTCGCTGACGAAGAGCTTGATAAACTCACTGTTGCTCGACAACCTGGGCAGGATGCGCTTGATGCACATCTGCTTCTCGGTGCCGGCCGCTCCGTCGGTCTTGGCGCGGAAGACCTCCGCCATCCCCCCCTTGGCAATCAGGTCGAGTAGGCGGTAACGGCCGAAGATGTTGCTCTCAGAAGAATCGCTCATCGATGCTCAGCTGGCGGTCTACAACAAGGACCGCGGTGAATTCGCATATGGAGATCTTCGCGTACGATCGGCGTTCAACGAACGGTCCGCGCTGAGCACAGGGCACTGAGCGCTGTGCACTGTGCACTAAGCACTGTGCACTAAGCACTAAGCACTGTGCACTAAGCACTGTGCACTGTGCACTAAGCACTAAGCACTGTGCAACAGCGCTGCGACAACGTCTCGGGACACGCCAGCCGCTGGATGATTCATGCTACAGTCGGACGCAGTCAAAGCATAGCCAGAAGCCGTCAACGACCGCAAGCAGGGAGTCCTGCTCCTAGCACCCGGAGCGCGCATGTCTCCGTCGAAGAACGATAGAAAAACGCACCTACGGGAGGCCACCCTCCTGCTGCTGCTCGGCGCGGTTGGCGCGACGCCGGGCTGCACTGACACAGGCCTCTACAAGTGGACGACGGATCCCTATCAGGCCAACAAGCTGGCCGTCTCTGGGCGCGTCTGCTCGGATGATCCCCGGCAACGCAACTTCCCGGTGAAGGTCCTCTTTTTGATCGACACCAGCCAGACGCTCCTCGATCCCGCAAACGACAACGGCGGCGAGCGAGGCAAGGCCGTCAACGACGTCATCACCACCTGGTCGAAGAACAGCAACTACAGCTTTGGCCTGATCAGCTACGGCGGACCGGTTCGAAACCTCGTCGAGGGCGGCTTCAGCCGCGACACCTCCCTGCTCTCGGCGGCGGCGACGACGGTGCAGGGCAGCTCCGGCGGCTGCAAGGCTGGCCGCTGCCGAGATCTCGAGTCGGCGGTCAACCTCGCCTCGAGCCTCATCACGGGTGACATCCTCGGCGGCGACGCGGGCGAGATCGCGCGCACGTCCTATGTGGTCGTGCTCTTCGCCGGCGGCGCCCAGGCGCCGGCCCTCGGCCGCTGCGCCTGCCGCGATCAGGAGTCGGAGACGGAGGCCGACAATTGGCCCAACTGCCCCTGGACAGAGTGCGACGCGAGCCCGGCCGCTGGGCAGATCCCGGCCTGCCCCACGACCAACTACGGTGGGACGTCATGCCCCGACACCTTTACCCATTGGGTGCGCCCCGAGACGCCAGATCAGGCGGTGCCCGCCGGCTGCGCCGCCTGCCAGCTCTGCTGCGTCTTCCCAACCGGCGGGCGCACGGAGTCTTGCGAGGAGCGGCGCATCGTCGGCACGGTCCGCACCCTGAAGACCTTCGCCATCAACAACGGCGCGGCGCAGCTGCAGTTCCACACCACCTACCTACCGGATCTCGCCACGCGCACGCCCCCCGATCCCTTCGCCCCCCTGCCCTGCCTGAACGCCTCTGGCGCCGACGTCAGCGTCAGCGCCGACCGCGCGCGGGTGGTCCG
>PDPC01000058.1 GCA_002747355.1 Pseudomonadota bacterium
ATCCTCGCCGAAGCCTGACCTCCCAGGTATAGTCAGCGCGTCATGACCTGCGACCAAGCCGACCTCCGGCGTGGCTGCTTCGCCTCGATCGCCGACGACGTGATCGACGGTGAGCCGATCCGGCGCCTGATGTTCTGCTATCGCACCCGCGGCTGCGCTCACTTCTTCTCCGAGGGGGGCGGCTGTCGGATGTGCGCCTTCCCGCTCCATGCCGTCCCGGATGGTCGGATCGGCGCCGACGACCTTGCCGCGCAGCTCGAGACGACCCTCGACGAGATCGACTGGGCGGGCGAGGGGCTCAGCGAGCTCGACCTCTTTGTCTCAGGCTCATTCTTCAACGACGACGAGGTCCCTCCGGCCGCCCGGCAGCACGCCTACCGCACGGCCCGCGAGCTGCCGGGGCTGAAGAAGCTGCTCGTCGAGTCGCGCCCCGAGTACATCAGCGAGGAGCGCCTCTTCGAGGCGCGGAGGCTGCTGGGCGATCAGACAGGTCTCGAGGTCGCGATCGGCCTCGAGAGCGCCTCGAGCTACGTCCGCGACACGATCATCAACAAGGGCTACGGCCTCGAGGAGTTCGAGCAAGCGCTGCGTGCGCTCGGGCCGGTGCCGAGGGCCTCGGTGCTGGTCTATGTCTTTCTCAAGCCGCCGGGGCTCGATGAGGCGGCGGCGCTGGACGACGCCGTGGCGACCTGCCGCTACGTCTGGGGCAAGGGCCGCGAGCTCGGCGTCGACGAGGTCACGGCGGCCGTGCAGCCGGCCTTCGTCCAGGAAGGGGGGCTGCTCCACGAGCTTCACGGCGCCGGAGACTATCGGCCACCTTGGCTCTGGACCGTCGTCGAGCTGATCCGGCGCGTTCATGGAGATGGCGAGCTGCAGATCGGCACGGCCGACGATTCGCCCCCGCCGATCGCGATCCGCGGTAACTGCGGTGGCTGTGACGCGGCGGTGGAGGCGGCGATCGCGCGCTACAACGCGACGCAGCAGCTCGAGGTGCTAGACGGTTTGGCCTGCGCCTGCAAAGAGCGCTGGCTTGACGAGACCGGGATCGTCTCTGTGGAGGGCTGACGGTCGGGCGATGGACAAGCTGCAGCTTTTGACCTTCTTCACCGCGGGCTTCTTCCTCTCGCGGCTGATCATCGCCGTAGAGCTGCCGGAGCATATCGTCGCGCGGATCCTCGGTCGCGGCGAGAGCAGCCTGACCCGGCTGAGCTTCCATCTGCTGGCTCTCGCCGCGGGGCTCTCGTTTTTCATCCCCAACGCCGTAGCAGTGTTGACCCTGCTGCCGGTGGTGAGGCTCGCCCGCCAGGCCTTCACCGACGGCAGGGCGCCCGATGAGGAGCGCGCATCCGACGCGACGGTGTCGACGCTCCTCGCGCTAGCGGTGATCTACGGCGCGAACATCGGCGGCCTCGGCAGCGTCACGGCCACGCCAGCCAACGGCATCTTCGTCGCCTGGATCGAGACCAAGCTCGTCGCGGGGCGCCACTTTGTGCAGTTCGCCAGCTGGCTGCTCTGGGGCGTGCCCCTGGCGTTGACGCTCTCGCTCGTCGCCTGGTCGGTGTTGCTCGTCACCCTGCGGCCCTGGCGCTGGCGCGCTCGCGCGTTGGCGATGGATGTTCCGCGAGAGCGCCTGCTCGAGGGCCGCCGCGCTTGGGCGGTGGGGCTGATGGGGCTCTACTTCATCGTCGCTACGGGGCTCTCGCTCGCGATGCTGCGCGCTCGCGGCGACCAGGTGGTCTGGGTGCTCGGGATCTCCGCCGCCGCGACGGCGGCGCTGTTGGCGCTGCTCTTCCTGCTCCCTGTGGCCGATGAGGACGCCTCGGGCGGCCGGCGTCCGCTCCTCGGCTGGGCGGACTGCACCGCGGAGCTGCCCTGGAAGGGCTTCGCGCTCGTCGGCGTCGCCGTCGTGATCGGGGGCGTGCTCTACGCGCTGAGGGTGCACCGCGCCTTCGCTCGCTGGGCCGGCGCCGCGATACCGAGCAAGCTGAGCTTGTCTGCGTTGCTTGTTGCGCTGGCCCTCGCCACCTCCTTCGCCACCGAGGTGCTGAGCAACACGGCGGTGCAGCTCGGGCTCTTTTGGGTGGTCGGCCCGGCGGCTCGAGAGCTCGGACACTCAGCCCTACGCGCGCTGCTCGCGGTGACGCTCTCATGCACCTGCGCCTTCATGAGCCCGATCGCGACCGGCGTCAACGGGCTGGCCTTCGGCGGCGTCCGCGGCGTCAGCCTCGGGCGTATGCTGGCGGTTGGCTTGCTGATGAACGTCGTCGCGGCGCTGCTGATCAGCGCCTGGCTGCGCTGGGTCGTCTGGTGGTGACCTGGTTGACGGGCTGGCTGTGGGCCTTCTCGCGAGCGCCCTTCGGGGTGTCGCGACCAACCGCTGCCTGAGATCAGCCGACGAACAACGGCCGGGCTGAAGCTATGGTGTGGCCTTGTAGGCTTTCGCCGCGTTGATCAGGAAGGTGGCGAAGTCGGTGGCGAGCATGGCGCGCCCGGCAGCGTTCGGATGTGGGTCCCACTCGTCGGTTCTGTAGGCGGCGGACATCATGTTGGCTTCGCTGCTCGCGTTTGCCGGGTTGGCCAGCTTGTCGAAGAGGTCGTAGCAGACCACGTTTGGATGCCCAGAGAGATAGGCCGAGCTGCAGAGCCAGGTGGCGAAGTCGCGAGCGCGTTTGGCGACCGTCGCGTTGGTCGCCGTCGCCACCGTCGGCGGGGGAGTCATCACGACGAAGAGCCGATCTTTTCGCGTGTCGAAGAAGCTTCGCATCGCGATGTAGTGGTTCTTCCAGACCTGCAGAGACCCCGGGCCCAGCGCGAAGTCGCTCGCGCCCGGCTCGATCGACAGGTAGCAGCTCTTGAAGGCGACCACCTCGTGTTTGCTCAGCAGGCTGTCACGCTCTGCTTTGCGCGCGGCGGTGTTTCCCGTCCAGAACGCTTCGTAGTCGCTCGGCCTCGTGGTGATACCGCCCTTGTAGAGATCGTAGCCGCCGTTGCTGACCTGTGTGCCCGTGGCGTTGTTGATGTCGGTGCCGTAGAGCATCTGATCCCAGAGCGCGAAGCTCGTCGAGTTGGCGGCGTTGTGGGCGTTGATGACAGCGCGCATCCCACCGTTGACGATCCCCTCACCGACGGAGTGATGCATGAAGAAGAGCTTCGTCAGCGTCTTGCTGGGCGTCGCGTCGTGAAGCGTCGGGCCGTCGTGAAGCGTCGGGCCGTCGTGAGCCGGCGTCGGGCCGTCGTGAGCCGGCGTCGGGCCGTCGTGAAGCGTCGGGCCGTCGTGAGCCGGCGTGGGGCCGTCGTGAGCCGGCGTCGGGCCGTCGTGAGCCGGCGTCGGGCCGTCGTGAAGCGTGGGGCCGTCGTGAGCCGGCGTGGGGCCGTCGTGGGCCGGCGTCGGCCCGTCGTGAGCCGGCGTCGGGCCGTCGTGGGCCGGCGTCGGGCCGTCGTGAAGCGTCGGGCCGTCGTGGGCCGGCGTCGCGTCGTGGGCCGGCGTCTGGCCGTCCCGTCTGGGGCCATCTAGCTGCACCTGAGCGTCACCATCGCCACCGTCGGGGAGGGGGGCGGCGCTCTCCGAGCAGCCGCCGAAGGCGAAGGCTAGGGTCAGAAAGAGAGCGAGAGATAAGCATCGGGTTCGCATCGACCGGCTCCTTGGTGAGGTGGTCTGGCGGCGCTCCTAAACGTGTCTAGCGCGGTGACGCGCTTTCGCGAACTATAGCGCGAGCTGTGGTGAAGGCTCGCCTGCGATCTCGCGCGGAGCGTGGGAGGGCGCGCGCTTCTTGGCGGCCACAGCGGCGCGCTGACGGCGGGCGATCGTCTCCGATGGGCGCATCCAAAACAGGTAGTAGGCCAGGCTGGCCGCCGCCATGACGCCCGCTCCGATCAGCAGACCTGTCGAGGCGTCGTGGGTTGCGTAGGGGCAGCTCACGGGGTCTTCCATGCCCTTTTGGCACCGACCGTCGTCGAGCTGGCGGTAGTCGTCTGTTTTGCTCAGCGCGACGAGGCCGAGCGCGCCACCCGCGATCCCCGCGGCGGCGGCGGTGCCGGCCATCACCCAGAAGGGCCATGAGGGCGAGCCGAGCTCGACCTCGGCGTCGATCAGGGTGGTGTCGTCGAAGGCGAGGCTCTTTTTCCAGAGGCGGCGGCTCGGGTGTTCGAGCTCCACGGTCTTGGTGCCGAGGGGCACGGAGACCTCTTCGAGCGGGGTCTTGCCGAGCTCGACTCCGTCGAGCTTGACCTTGGCGCCGGTGGGCCCCGTGCGCATGGTCAGCAGGCCGCCGCGCATCATCGCTCTGAGCGAGAGACCCGCGCCCGGGGTCGCGTTGACGGTCTTTTCGAAGTCTTTGAAGCCCGCGAGCGAGAGCGTGATCGTGTGGGCGCCAGGAGTCACGGCGGTGTCGAAGGGCGTCACCTTTTCGAGCTTGCTGCCGTCGATCGAGACGGTCGCGCCTCTGGGGACGCTCTCGATGCGCATCGCGACGCCGAGCTCGAGCTTGTCGGCTCCGGTCAGCGACACGGCGCGCTTGACGTCGAGCTTCTTGACCAGGGTCTTGAAGCCCTTGGCCTTGATGAAGAGGGTGCGGGCCCCAAGGGCGATCGTCGCGTCGTTGAGCGGCGTCTTGCCCAGCGGCTGGCCGTCGGCCTTGTCGACGTAGACCTCCGCGCCGCTCGGCTTGGATTCGATCGTCAGCGGGACCTCCATCGGCACGGTGAGCTTGACGTCTTGCCGGGATTTGATGGTGAAGGTCTTGGTGGTGAGGGCGAAGCCAGCCTTGCGCAAAAACAGGGTGTGGGCGCCCGGCGCGATGGTCACTTGCTTTGGCGTCTGGCCGACCTTTCCCGCTGCCTCGGCGTCGATGTAGATGTCGGCGCCGCTCGGCGTCGACGAGATGTGGACCACCGTCGCCACCACCTCCTCGAGCTTCTCGAGCGTGCGCTTCAGCTTCTTG
Source organism: Pseudomonadota bacterium (assembly GCA_002747355.1). GTDB lineage: Bacteria > Myxococcota_A > Polyangia. Next base: position 4,941 of record PDPC01000058.1, read on the forward strand.
CGGTCCTTGGCGCGCTTGTACGTCTTCAGGTATTGCTCGAAGAGCGCCTTGGCGGCCTTGTGCTCGTAGAGCTTCATCTTGCAGAAGGCCATCGAGCGCAAAAACGACGGGCTTGGGCGCTTGTTGTTGCCCGCCTCGAAGGCCGCAAAGGCCCCCTCGTAGTTGCCCGCTGCGAACAGCTTGTTGCCCTTCGTGAGCAGCTGGCGCGCCGACTGAGCGTGCGCCACGTCAGCGCTGAAGACAGCGGTGAGCAGCGCGAGCAGCCACAGGAGCTTGGGACGAGAGGTCGGACAGCGGCGCTCGTTTGTGTCGCTGACGGTGCAACGCCGTCTGGGATACCGAAGAGCACCCCTACACATGCGGGACCGAGCCGGGTGCTGGGCTGCCGCGCCGCTCTCGTAGCCGAAGACATGAGCCGTTCGGGTGGTACGGCGTGCTCTCTGAGGCCTAGAGCGCTGACCAACTCCTCTCCCGTCGCCGCGCTGGTCTGCGACATCACAGCGGTTGTCGCTCGCCGGTTGCGTGCGACCAGCAGGCGCCCTTCTCGCTCCTACGCCGTGATGTCGCATCCTTCGCGCAGGCCGGTCCGGTAAGCTGATCAGCGCTCTAGAAAGCGGCCGACAGCGCTGCGCCCGGCGACGGGAGGCCTTTGTGGGGGTGCTCATGAACAACCTCGCTCGCTCGCCCCAAACACCAAACACGAGTTCTGCACCTCGCAGTCTAGCGCCCTTCGCGCTGAAGGGGGCACGAAAAAGCGCGGGGAGACCGGCGAGAACGGCGGGCCCCGGCGACGGGAGGGGTGGGTAGGGGTGCTCCTAACGCAGCGCTTTGAGCAGCCGCGCGGCGTCGCGCTCACCTCCGCGGGCCTTCGCCGTGAGGTTGCCGCGCCGGACCTTCTGATAGTAACGCCGGGCGCTCTTCGCGTAGCCGCGAGCTTTGCGCTTGTCGCCCTGCCGTTTGGCTTGGATGGCGAGCTTCATGAGCACACGCGCCGTCTCGAAGAGCGCCGCTGGGCGTTTCTTGCCAACTCGTCGCGCCTGGGAGAGCGTGCGAAGCGCTGCCAGGTAGCGTCCCCGCCTCAGCTGAAGCTCCGCTCGCACGATCAGCTCTTTGTAGCTTGCCTCGCGCCGGTTGTCTTCGACGAAGCTGAGCTCGAGCGTCACGGGCTTGTCTGTCTTAGCCGCCTTGGGCTTCTTCGGCAGCTTCGGCTCGGTTGGCGCCGGGGCCAGCTTCACCGGGGCGACCTTGGCTGTCGGCGCTGGAGGTTTGCCGGCGAGCTTACGTGGCAGCTTGGCCAGGCCAACGGCGGCGGCGGCGCGGACGGTCGCGTCGGGGTCGTGCGCGAGCTTGTTCAAGAGCGGCGCGACCGCCGTCGGCTGCGCTGCGGCGATCGAGGCCAGCCCCTGTGCTGCGGCGCGTCGGACGCCCACGTTGTCGTCTCTGACGCCTCGCCGCAGCAGGGGGACGGCGTGGGTGGCCCCCAGCGCCGAGACGGCCGAGCTCATCGCCATACGGCGCCGTGTCGCGGGCTTCGCGCTCGCGAGCAGCTTGACACGGGTGGCCTGCGACACACCTAGCGCGCTGAGCGCCTCGAGCGCTGGCTGGCTGCCCTTGTCGGTGACCGCCTCCTCGAGCACCTTCAGCGTCCTGGCGTCCTTGTCGCCGAGGCGCGCCAGGACGAGGGCTGACGCCAACCGCACCTCGCCGCTCTTATCTTTCAAACCTCTGCGCAGCAGCTGGCGACGCCTGTCGGGCTGCTGCCAGCGGGTGAGGGCGTGATAGGCCCGCGCCCGCGTCCCCGCGCTCTTGGCCTTGGTCGCCCTCAGGAGTCCCTTCAGGCCGCGCGTGTCACCCATCGCCAGCAGCTGGCCTGCTGCCGCGATGCCGACGACAGAGCGGCTCTTGTCACCGCTAACCGCGGCGAGCAGCAGCCTCTTGGCGTCGCTAGCCCCGCTGGATCCGACCCCCTCGGCGGCGGCGGCGCGCACGGCGGGGGAGCGGTCGTAAAAGAGCCTGGCCCGCACGTACGTGCGCGCCTTGGCAGAGTTGCGAGCGAGCTGCGCCAGACGGCGCACGGCGGCGGCGCGGACGCGCTCGTCTTTGTCTTTGAGCGCCCAGCCGAGCAGCTCGACGGCCAGGTCTGGGTCCATCTCCGCGGTCAGCCCGACCGCGGCGTAACGAGCGGACCAGTCGCCCTGCGAGAGGGCGGCGAGGAGCCAGTTCTGACCCGAGACGAGCAGCTGGTCTGGCATCAGCGAGAGGATCCGCGCCAGAGACGCCGCGCCCGTGACGCGGACCCCTTGCTCTTTGTCTTTGAGCGTATGAGCCAGCGGAGGGAGGGCGCTGCGGTCGCTCACGGATCCCAGGGCGTCGGCGGCGAGCCGGCGCACCTGAGCCGAGCGATGGGTAACGCCCCGCTTCAGCACCCCAAGCCCGGTGTAGTCGCCCAGGCTCGCCAACCCCTTGGCCGCCACCAGGCGCGTTGGGAGCTCGGTCTTGGCCTTGACGATCGCTCGTAGCGCCTTCGCCGCGTCTTCGTCGCCCAGCTTGGCGAGGGCCTCGGCGTAGGTCAGCTTGGTTCGGGCGTCGCCCTTCTTCGCGCCCTCCCGGAGGGTGGAGAGCGCCTTCTCATGCCCGCTTCTGGCCAGCGCCGAGAGCAAGGGCGGCGTGAGCTTGGCGTTCCCGCTGGCGAGCAGCCCCTCGAGCACCTTTCGCACCCGCTTGGACCCGTCGCCGCTCTCACCGAGGGCGAGGGCAGCCGCCACGCGGATCCCCTGCTGCTTCGACGTCAGCGCCTTGCGCAACCCCTTCCGGCCCGCAGGATCGTGCAGCCTCTGCAGCGCGTCGTCGATCGCGACCCGCACGCTCGGCTCCTGAGTTCGGCGCGCGGCCTTCAGCGGCGCCGCGACGCTCTGATCGCCGAGCTGGGAGAGGGCCTTGGCGGCGGTCGCTCGAGGAGCGAGCTCCGGGTCGGTCTTCAGCACGTCGATCAGCTTCTCTCGGACGTTTTGGTCCTTGAGATCGCCGACGCCGATCAGCGCGCGCTGGCGGATCGACGTGTCGCTGCTGTCCAGCCCCTTGTTGAGGGTCCTCCGCACCCGAAAGACCAGGTCTTTGAGATCGTTGACCGGGGCAAAGCGGACCGCCTTGGTCGCGCCCACGCCGGCGCCCGAACCCTCTCCGCTGGTCTTGACCAACGCCGTGGCAAAGGAGCCGGAGCCGTCCTTCGTGGCGTCCTTCGTGGCGCCGTTTTTGGGCTTGAGCGCGATGAAGGCGATGGCCGCCGCCGAGAGCACGATCAGCGCGAGGGGGGCGAGCCAGACCAAAGGCGAGCGCTTGCGCTCGGGCTGCGTCGGCAGCTGCGCCTCGGTCGGAGCCTGCCGGTCGACAGGCCCCGTGCCGGCGGTGAGCACACCGTGGGGCGCCGTGCCACGCCAAGAGATCTCGCCGGTGGACCGCAAGCCGTCGGCCTCCCAGAAGCTATCCGGCAAGGGGCGCGTCCCGTCCGCCGGGCTGCCTGCCCGCGAGTCGAGGCCGAGGGCTGCAGCGAAGGAGCGCGCGTCTTGAAAGCGCTGGCTGGGCTCCTTGGCCATCGCCTTGGGGATGATCTCGAGCACCGACTCGGGGATCTCCAGCTGCGGGGCCGGCACCGGCGCCGACGGGATCGGGTCGCGCAGGTGCGACATCAGCAGGCTCATCACCGTGTCGGAGGTGTAGGGCTGCTTGCCGCTCACCAGCTCGTAGAGGATCAGGCCCATGGCGTAGAGGTCGGCTCGACCGTCGACCTCCTTGCCGCGGATCTGCTCTGGCGCGATGTACTCGGGCGTGCCCATCACGGAGCCCGCGCTCGTCAGCTGCTCCGAGCCCTCACCGACGCCGATCGACTTCGCGATGCCGAAGTCGAGCACCTTGGCGGTGATCTGGTCGCCGTCGCGCAGCACCAGGATGTTCTCGGGCTTGATGTCGCGGTGAATGATGTCGAGGTCGTGGGCCGCCGCGAGGGCGTCGAGGCATTGCGCCATGACTTGGCTGGTGAAGGACCAGGGCAGGGCGCCTTGGCGAAGGATCACCTCGGCGAGGCTCTCCCCCTCGAGGAACTCCATGATGAAGTACTCTCGATTGTCAGGGGTGCGGCCGAAGCCGAAGATGTCGACGATGTTCGGATGGCCGATGCGATTGACCGCGACCGCCTCTCGGTGCAGCCGCTTGATCATGTTCTGGTCGTCGGAGTAGCGGTGCGAGAGCACCTTGATCGCGGCTTGACGTCCGATGGTGTTGTGTACGGCCCGGTAGATCAGGCCCATACCGCCTTCGGCCATCTTCGCCTCGACCCTGTAGTTATCAAGCTCGACGCCGATCAGCGGATCTCGCGGCGCCATTGGCGGGGCGGGGTGTCCAGACATGGGCTAAGGCGCTCTCACTTCTTGGCGAAGACGATCAGCGCGACCGCGGCCTTCAGCGCGAGGTCGGGGCTCTCTTGGGCGGTGTTCTCATCACGCAGCACCTCGAGCAGTTCTTGGCGGACCGCTTGCGTCTGCCGTTGACTCCCCAACACGCCCTTCGCCTTGAGCCGCCCGAGCTCGATCGCGCACTGCGCTCGGACCGTGGCCAGGACGCTGACCTGACCGAGACAGTCTACCAGGTTCTGGGCGGAGTGTTGATCGCCGCGTTGCGCCAAGAGCCCCAAGGCACGCGCTTGCTCCTGGCTGCCGGGAGTCGTCACCGAAAAGGACTTGCGGAGGCGCTGGGTGCTGAGCTTCTCGCCGAGGATGCGGGCGGCCCTCAGCTTCACCGAGAGGCTCTTGGCGGAGAGTCGTCGCTCGAGCTGCTTGGTCGCCGGGCCGTAGCCCGCGCGGTGAGGGACCTCGAGGCAACGGAAGAGGCCGCGCCGGACCAGCCGCGACCGCGCTCTATGCCACAGCTCGAAGGCCTCTTTGCGCATCTCTGGATCGAAATAGGCCAGCTCGCAGAGCGTCCGTCGCTTGGTCTTCTCCTGGCCTCGCGCGTGCCAATCGCGGAGACGTTGGAGATGGGCGCGATCGCCATGGCGAGCGAGCACGGCGGCCGCCCGAATGGACGCCTGGTTGGCTGTGTTGTTGGCGAGCTTCAGCAGCTGGGCTTGGACGTCTCCCGAGGGCTTGCCCAGCGCCTCGAGCGCGCTCACGACCCGCTCGCGCAGCTTGGTGTCGCGGTGTCTCAGCGCGGCCTGCAGCGCCCAGCTTAGCTCTCTTGCGCCCACGTCATCGATCGCCGAGACGGCGACGCCCGCGCGCTCCCGGTCATCGACGGCCTGAGTGATCCGTCTCTTGGCGAGCTCGACGGCGTCCTGTAGCGGCTGCTTTCCGGGCTTCCTTGGTCGCTCAGAGGCGGCCTTCGCCCCGGCGTCGGCGGCCTTCGCCCCGGCGTCGGTGGCGGTGACCTCCACGTTGGAGTCCTTGACGACGAGCAAGGTCACCAGCGCTACGATCGCGCCGAGGAGCACGGCGAAGGCGCCGGAGATGGCGAAGACCTTCCACGAGATCTTGGGTTGGCCAGCCTGTCGTGGCGGGCGGCCTCGCTCTTGAAGGGTCGCGTCAAAGCCCTCGCCGAACGCCTCGAGCAGCTCCTTCATCGTCTGGTGTCGATCGTCAGCGCCGAGGGCGATCGCGCAGAGCACCGCCTCGTCGACGCGGGGCGAGATCGAAACGTCGCGGCGGCAGATGCTCGGCGGCGGCGGCTGCCGCGTCAGCTGAGCCTGACGCACACCGGCCTGGCTGCCCCCAGGGAAGGGCACTTGACCGGTAAGCAGCTCGTAGATCACACAGCCAAAGGAGAAGATGTCGGAGCGTTGGTCGAGCTTGGCGCCGTCGAGCTGCTCCGGGCTCATGTATTGAGGCGTCCCCATCGTACCGCTGGAGGCGGTGGTGTTGCCGCGGGTCAGCAGCTTGGCGATGCCGAAGTCCAGCAGCTTGACGTACTCCATGCCGCCGCGATGGCCGACCATCACGTTCTCGGGCTTGACGTCGCGGTGGAGGAAGCCCTTCCGATGTGCCGCGGAGAGGGCGGCGCCAATACCTTCGACGACGAACCGCACGCGATCGAGAGGCTGGGGGCCGGCGCTGTCGAGGAGCGCGCGGAGGGTCCGCCCCTCGAGGAGCTCCATCACGATGTAGAAGGTGCCGAAGGGCGTGCGGCCGAAATCGTAGATGTTGACGATGTTGGTGTGGCCGATCGTGTTGACCGCCCGCGCCTCCTGGATGAAGCGCTCGACGATGTCGTCGCGCAAGCTCAGCTCGGGGCGCAGCACCTTTATCGCCACGTGGCGTCCCAGCGTGGGGTGTTCCCCTACGTAGACGACCCCCATCCCGCCCTCGCTGACCATCGAGCGCACGATATAGGGCCCGAGGTTGAGCCCAACAAGCACCTCGGTGTCGTGTGCCGTGGGGACATCATCCTGGGGACAGCGTTCTTGATCAGCAAAGAGGCTGAAGCACTTTGGGCAAACACGCATTTAGGATAGTTTCAATAAGATCTTCGACCGTTGGACGGTATTGTGTGATGGTACGGCCGACAGCTGGGGAGTGTCAAATCAACCCCGAGAGCGGCCCCGACTGGCATCGCGCGGACGACGGGTCATGATCAAAGGGAGAGCAGCGTAGGATGTGTCGAGGCGGTGTCGAGGCGGTCGTCTCGAGCTGGCACCGCGCAACGCGCGAGACGGCCGGGGTGTTGACTCGAGCGCTGAATCACCGGAGCGTCCCATCACCAGAGCGCCAAACCATCGGAGCGCGAAACGAACGAACGTCAAGAGCTTCCCCACACATGCCTCCCGTCGCCGGGCACAGCACTGCCGGCCGCTTTCTAGGCCTTCAGAACGCTCGCTGTACCACCCGTATGGCTCATGTCTTTGGCTACGAGATCGGCGCGCCAGCTCAGCACCCGGCTCGGTCCCGGATGTGTGGGGAAGCTCTCAAACGACCGGAGTGACGATGAACTGGATTGTGCAACGCTTTGCAGCGGCGGTAATCACAGGGGTCGGTATCAAGCTCGGTGGCGATGTCTACGAGACGCTGAAGGCCAAGCTGAAAGAGCGGCAGGGGGAATCGAAAGACGACGACAGCGTCTCCGACGCCGTGGTCGCAGCAGCCGACGCCGCGCAGCGGCCAGCCGCCGAGGCAGACCTGCCCGAGGATGCGGCGATCGTCGCGACCGTCGAGGAGGTGCTCCGATGACTGAGCCGGCCGTGAATAGCCCTGTCGACTCGAACGACGAGGCGCGCGCGGAGACCTCGGCGTCGGAGACGGAGACGCAGACAGAGACGCAGACCTCTGATGCCACCTCCACCTCGAGCACCCTGAGCGAGGGCGCGGAGATGGACATCTCGCTCCTCACGCGGCTGCTGGGGGAGCGGCGCGGCTTGGCCTTGCTGGCGCTCGGCGCCTTCATCACCCTCTTTATGCTGGTCGCCTTGGCGCAGGGGGGGGCGTGGGTCGCCTGCTTCGGGGCGATGGCGATCGTCTACGGCGTCGCGTTCTTCGGCGTCGCCGCCGAGTGGTTCTGGGGGCGCTGGTTCGCGATGGGCATCGCCACCAGCGGCCTGACCATGGCCGCGATCGGGCTGGTGACCAACGGATTTAGCGGCGGGTTGATCGTCTGGGGCGTGATGCACGCCGCGATCTACCTGCCGCTGATCGGCTCGGATATGGCCCAGCGCTACGAGCTCCAGAAAGGCTGGCGCGAGCGTTGGCAGCTCGACGACGCCGGCGTCGCGCGGATCAAGCGCGCGGTGCATAGCGCCGCCACCGCGCTGCCCACGCTGATCGTCTACACCCTCGCGCCGCGTCCCGATCGTGGGATGTTGCTCGGCGTGCTCGCCCTCGGCGTGCTCGGCGTGGTCGGTCTGCTCCGCCTGCGCACCTGGGGCGTGTTCGCCCTGGCCGGATCCGCGATCGGCGTCGCGATCTCCACGCTGAGCGTGCCCTGCTGCGGCGCCACCTACGCGCCGCTGGCCGGCGTCGCCTTCCCGGCGGCCTCCATCGGCCTGCTCGCCGCGCTCCTCCTCGGCTGCGCCGTCGCGCCCTTCGCGGGACCCGCGTTCCGCTTTATCCGCGGCCGCTGAGACCCAATCCGCGCGGTTCGAACCACCGCGCACGAGTGGCTGACGGCCCTCGTCGCGACCATCTGCGGCGCCGACGCCAAAGAGCGCGGCCACGATCCCGCGCGACGCGAGGCGCTCCTTGCCCCGATCGCGGCCCAAGAAGCGCAACACGCCGCCCACGACCGTCGCCGCGGGCCGCTCGTGGATGTCGACCCGGGCACCGGCGAAGAGCAACCGCCAGCCCAAGGCTTCCGCCCCGAGCGAGGGCTGATCGAGACCCGGCGAAGCGCGCCGAAGACCGCGGTGGATGACCTCGTGGCTTTTAAACGGCACGCCGAAGACTGCGGCGGATGACCTAGGGGCTTTCCCACAATACGCCGAAGACCTCGGAAGACGACCTCTGGGCTTTCCAACAGCACGCCGAAGATCGCGGCAGATGACATCGTGGCCTCAAGAAACACGACGAAGACCTCGGCAGACGTCCTCGTGGCTATCCAGCGGCCGCCAAGGACCGCGGCGGATGACCTCGTGGCTTTCTAATAGCACGCCAAAGACAGCGGCAAACGACATCAGGTCTTTCCTACGACATGCCAAAGGCCTCGTTGGATGACCTCGTGGCTTTTCACAAGAACACTTAAGACCTAGGCATATGACATCATAGCGTTATAGCCGCCGCCAAAGACCGCGTCAGATGACCTCATAGCCGTCGAGCAGCACGCTAAAGACAGCGGCAAACGACCTCAGTTCTTTCCAACGGCACGCCAAAGGCCTCGTTGGATGACCTCGTGGCTTTTCAACAGCACGCCAAAGACCCAGGCCGACGACCTCTGGGCTCTCCCACAGCACGCCGAAGACCGCGGCGGCCGACCTCCGGACCGCGTCGAGCCCTTCCTTGATCGAAGCACGGCGTCTGAGGTGCCCCTCGAGCGCTGGTCCGCTGACCGGACCGAGCGGCGCGAAGGACGCGGCGTCACGGCGTAGGAGCGAGAAGGGCGCCTGCTGGGAGCCCGCAACCGACGCGCGACAACCGGCGTGATGTCGCAGACCAGCGCGGCGACGGGAGGTCGCAGACCAGCGCGGCGACGGGAGGTAAGCGGGTCTGCGCTCCAGGCCTCAGAACGTTCGCCGTACCACCCATAGGGCTCGTCTCTTCGGCGACGAAAGCGGCGCGGCAGCTCAGCAGCCGGCTCGGTCCCGAATGTGTGGGGAAGCTCTTAGGAACGTAATGGCGGAAGTGCACGGGAATCGAACCCGCCAACTCCAGGCTCTCGCCAAGAGCTCATGGGGTTTGAAGCCCCAGGCCGTCACCAGACCGGCAAGCACTTCCACCGAAGAGCGTAGCGGCCCGATCCAGGGTTGTCCAGATGCCCCGAACACCGACGCCCCGAACACCGACGCCCCGAACACCGACGAACCTGGATCCACCGTGGTGTGGCCGCTCACACTCGCCGCGGCACCACGACGGCTGCGGTTTCGCTCTGCGATCTCGGCTCGTATGGCGTCACCTCGCTCGGCCCGGGCTCGATCAACAGACAGATAGAGCCCCGTGGGGAAGCTTGACGGGCAGCTCGACGCGGCTTTCGGGGTCGACGAAGGCATCATCCGACAGCGTGTCCGCCGCTTTCAGGGTTGACGAGGCCGTCGCCGGGCTGGGGCCGCCGCTTTCGGTTGACCCGTTTTGGCGATTCTCCGTAAGATCACCTGTTACACCCGTTATTCATCAAGACAGAGCCCCGGGTCGAAGACTCGTCGGCAGGCGAGTCTGGCAGATGTGCCAGGAAGGTGGGTGCGATGCCTCTGAAGAAAAAGGATCTCGAGCGCTTTCATAAGCTTCTGCACGAAAAGCGGGACCAGCTCTTGCGCAAGGCCGAGCAGACGTTGACCGAAGACATGTCGGTCGACGCGGAGGACCGGGCCGACGAGATGGATCTCGCCTCGAGCGAGTACCTCCAGTCTTTCACCTTCCGTTTGCGTGGTCGCGAGAAGACCTTCTTGAAGAAGATCGAGTTCGCGATTCAGAAGCTCGACAACGGGACCTTTGGGATCTGTGAGGACTGCGGCGAAGACATCACGATCAAGCGCCTCGAGGCGCGACCGGAGACGACCCTCTGCATTCGCTGCAAGGAAGACCAAGAGAAGGTCGAGAAGGCCTTCAGTTAGCCGAAAGCTTGATGAGAGGGTGAGGAGGGGACTCCGCCCCCGAGAGCGGCGCGAAGAGCGCCATGCTCAGGACGGGTTGAAGGCCGGGAGCTCGCGTAGCCTCCTGACCGACTCGGTCTCGCCGATCAGCACCAAGGTCATCCCCTCTTGCAGCTCGAAATCTGGCCCTGGGCTGTAGGTGTAGACCTCCTCCTCGGGCCCCGTCACCGCGACCACCAGCAGCTTTCGCTCCTTGCGGATGTCGCTGTCGGCCAGGCGGCGACCGATCAGCGACGAGCCCGGTGGGATCGCGATCTCCTCGAAGCGGAGGTTTTTGTCTTTGTCGCGGAGCATCACGTCGAGGAAGGTCACCACCGAGGGGCGGATCATCTCCGAGGCGAGGCGCATCCCGCCGATGCGGTTGACCGAGACGACGCTGTCGGCGCCGGCGACGCGCAGCTTGTTCTCCGCCCGAGGATCGACCGCCTTGGCGATGATCCGCAGCTTCGGGTTCATCCCCCGGGCGGTGAGCACGACGTAGAGGTTGTCTTTGTCTTCGGGTAAGCCCGCCACGACGCCGTAGGCGCGCTCGATGCCCGCGTTGAGGAGCACGTGGTCGTCGATGGCGTCGCCGATCATGAAGTCGACGGCCTTGCCACAGGCCTCCCGACAGCGCGCGCCGATGTGCTCGTCGGTGTCGATCACGACGAAGGGCCAGTGCGTCGCCGAGAGCTCGGCGATCACGTGCATCCCCGTGCGCCCGGCACCACAGACGATGATGTGACCGTTCATCTTGCTGATTCGCTTGTCCATGCGCCGCCTCCGGCGGATGTCGAGGAACTCGCCCTCGACGAGGAAGGTGGTGAGCATCGAGACGGCGTAGAGCGCGACGCCAGCGCCGCTGACGAGCAGCAGGGAGGTGAAGAGCCGCGCGTAGGGCACGCTCTGCATCCTTTGGAGGATCTCGCCGTAGCCCACGGTCGTGATCGAGATCACCGTCATGTAGGCGCAGTCGCCGAGGGACCACTCGCCGCCCCCGAGCAGGTAGTAGCCGATCGTCCCTGTCGCGTAGACCATCACGATCAGGCCTAGGGCGACCACGAGGCGGCGGCGGGCCGAGCTTGTCTGGTACTCGTGTGTGCTCACGGGGCGGCTTGGCTCGTTTCGTACGTTCTAGTCGGCGATCCTCCAAGGCGTCAAGCGGGCGGCTTCTCTTTCGTTCTCGCGGCCTTGCCTGGAGCTGTGGGCGTCGTCTATCCTGCGCTGCACTCGGCCGCTGCTCCGACCGGTCGCAAAGGACTCGTGATGCGAAAGACCCTGGTGCTGACCCTGGTGCTGACCTTGACGCTGCTCGCGTCGCCCCCCTCGACGGTCCTCGCTCAGGCCAAGTCGACGACCCCCAGAGCGCGGCTGTCGGCGCTGGCCAACCGCGTCGAGGCGCTCGGCAAGCTGCAGGCCGACGTGCCGGCGCTGATCGAGGCCGTGCGCAGCTTGCAAGAGCAGGTCTCGGCGCTGAAGCGAGAGCTGGCCGCGAAGAGGACGATGGCGCGCAGCTTCAAGGCCGTGAGGGCGCAGCTCGACGGCCTAAAGGAGCGGCTCGGGGATCTGGAGCTGCGCATCACCGCCGTGGCGCTGCAGGCGGGGGGCGGGGCGGGCGGCTGCCGAGACAGCCTCTGCATGCGCGCCTTCGGTGGCAAGCTGAAGCTCTCGATGCGCGGGCTGCTGCAGGCCGAGTATCAGGGCGTGATCGCCGCCCGGCGGCGGGATCTCGCCGGCGCTCGCCTCGGCGACCACGCGTCGACCTTCACCATCGCCCGCGCCCGCCTGTTCGCCGACGGCGAGGTGCTCGATCCAAGGCTGCGCGTGCTCGTCGGCCTCGAGCTCGGTGATCGCGCCCCGCGGCTGCTCCTCGACGCGCTGGTCGGCTTCCGCTGGCATCGGATGCTGATGGTGCGCGCTGGCCTGCAGCGGGTCCCCTTTGGGCGGCAGTACGCCCTCGAGCTGCCGACGATGCTCTTTCGCGATCGCAGCCCCGTCACGGAGGCGTTCTATCCGGGGCGCGATATTGGCGTGCTGATCCACGGCCACCTCATGGAGAGCAGCCGCTTCGGGCGGCTGAGCTACCAGGCTGGCGTCTTCAACGGCGCGGGGGGGAAGCTCCGCGATGACAACACCGACTTCCTCTATGCCGCGCGGGTGACCTACGAGCCCCTTGGGGCGCTGGCTCCGATGGAGAGCGACGCCGCCGTCTCGCGGCAACCCCGAATCGCCATCGGCGCCTCGGTCTTCTACAACCTGGTGGAGACCGACGCCGCCAAGCGGGCCGGCGAGACCGACCCCGCGCGGGTGGCCCTGCTCCGCGATCAAGACGGCGATGGGGGGGTCGACAACGTCGGTGTCCTCGGCTTCAACGCCGAGCTGGCGATGCGTTGGCACGGCATCACCTGGCAAAACGAGCTCTTCTACCGCTACGAAGACCCGGGAGCCGTCGCCGACTCGCGCAGCTTCTGGGGCATCTACAGCCAGGTCGGCGTAGCCCATCGGGCTGGCTTCGAGATCGCCGCGCGCTACGGCTTCTGGGAGCTGTCGCGCTACGGCGACGACGGCACGGCGGTGGAGCCCGCGAAGACCCACGAGGCCACGCTGGCGCTCGGCGCCTGGCTCTTGTCGCGCCACCTGCGGCTGCAGACCGCCTACGCCCACCGCTGGCATCGTGGCCTGCAGACGCTCTCTGGCGGCGCGCTGGCCGATGACAAGCTGCGCGAGCACCGCGTCTATGTGCAGACGCAGCTCCACTTCTAAGAGCACCCCTACACATGCGGGACCGAGCCGGGTGCTGAGCTGCCGCGCCGATGTCGTAGCCGAAGACAGGAGCCATACGGGTGCTATCGCGAACGTTCCTAGAGCGCTGACCAACTGACCTCCCGTCGCCGCGCTGGTCTGCGACATCACAGCGGTTGTCGCTCGTCGGTTGCGTGCTACCAGCAGGCGCCCTCCTC
>PDPC01000059.1 GCA_002747355.1 Pseudomonadota bacterium
CTCGACCGGCACAACGAACTGCCAAGCCGACTCAGCGAAGCACGCCCCGTCGGGGGGCTCCGCGCCGAGGTTGAGCCAAAGAGCATGTCAGCCGAACTAGCGCAGGCCCACGACGCCTATCTCGAGCGGGTGAAGGCCAACCTCGGCGATGTGGAGGTGGGCGGCTATGCCAAGGTGCAGGGGCGCCTGATCAAGGTGCTGGCGCGCGAAGAGTTCGACCGCCGCTTCCTCGAATACCAACACGTGCAGCAGGCCTACGAGCAGTCGATGGCCCGTGGCGACACGGTCAACGACGCGATCGTTCAGCTGCTACATGAGCGGGCAGCCGAGCTCCTGCTCGATCCCCACATCTAACAGGTGGCCGCCAAGACCAAGACGAAGTCGCCGCCAGCTCCCAGGCGCTTCGAACGCCCAAACCTCCTGACGAGCCTGGTGTTCGTCCTGCCCCTGCTCGTCTTTTACGAGATCGGGGTGCTCTCCTCCAACCGGCTCAACGGCGCAGACCTGATCACGACAACCCTGCTGCGCTTGGTCGGAATGCGCGTCTTCATCTGGATCCAGATCGGGCTGATCGCAGCGGTGGTTGGTATCGCGGTCTACCTGCGCCGAAAGCAGCGGTTCTCCATCGGCCATATCCTACCGGTGCTGCTCGAGAGCGGGATCTACGCCCTGACCATGGGCACGCTGATCATCTTCGTGATGGTCGATATACTCGGGATCGACCCGCGCCTCGCCGCGACGGGCGCCTTGAAGAGCGCCAGCGTCTTCGAGAAGCTCGTGACCAGCGTCGGCGCCGGCGTGCACGAAGAGCTGGTCTTTCGCCTGCTGATGCTTGGTGGGCTCTTTGGGTTACTGCAGCGGCTGAAGCTGATCGAGCGCAGCTGGCTGGCGTTGATCGTCGCGCTGCTGATCAGCTCGGCGCTCTTCTCCGCCGCTCACCACATCGGATCCCTCGGCGATCCGTTGAAGGTCGGTGTCTTCACCTACCGGTTGATCGCGGGGATGATCTTTGGCCTGCTCTATCATTACCGAAGCTTCGCCATCGCCGTCTACACTCACACCCTCTACGACATCTACGTGCTGTTGATCGGCTGATTCGATGAACCAGCCTGAAGGCAGCCCCACCCCCAACGATCCCCAACGTTCTAGCGACGCGCTGCTCCTCCTCGCCTTCCTCCTCTCGGGCACCGCCGGCCTCGGCTACGAGATCCTTTGGACTCGGCTCCTCGGCGTCGCGTTGGGCAGCGAGATCCTCGCGATCTTCGGCGTCCTCGCGGGCTTCTTTCTTGGGCTGGCGGTCGGCGCCTTCGCCTTGCAGCGACGAGCCCGCCGAGCTCGCAACCCGCTCTTTCTCTTCGCCACCCTGGAGCTGATCGCCGCGGCATACGCCATCGTCTCGCCGCGCCTGCTCTACTGGTTGGCCGACTCGTTGGCGGCCTTCGGAGGCGGCCAGAGCTCGGGGCTCGCCCTCCTGCGCGCGGTCGCGATCAGCGCCATCAGCTTGCTGCCCGCGACGGTCTGTCTCGGCGGCACCCTGGCCGCGATGGTCGAAGCTCGCCGGCGAGCTCGACCAGACGACCCCGACGGGCGAGGGATCGGTCGGCTCTACGGCGCCAACACTCTTGGCGCCATGCTCGGCACCTTGGTCGCCGTCTACCTCGTGCTGCCCGCGCTCGGCTTCGCCGCTGGATCCTTCGTGCTCGCGCTCTGCGGAGCCGGCGCAGCGGCGGCCGCCCTGCTCTGGGGCCGCCGTGTCGGCCTCGCGGAGGCGCCATCGCCGGTCAACGAGGAGGATGAGCCATCCACGTCAAGGGCTGACGCCCTCGAAGAGGAGGAGGACGACCACGATGACGACGATGACGCCGCCAAGCGGCATGGCTTCCCCCGCTGGGCGCTCTTCGCGCTGGTCTTCGGCACGGGCTTCGTCGGTGTTGGCTTCGAAGCTGTCGGCGTCAAGGTCCTCGCTCAAGGCCTCGAGAACACGATCTTCAGCTTCGCCAACATCCTCGCGGTCTACCTCGGAGGCACGGCCGTCGGCGCCTGGCTTTACGCCCGCTTCGCCGGCCAGCTCTCGGCGCGACGCTTCGCCCCGACCCTCGGCTGGCTGCTGGTCTGGCTAGCCGTCGCCGTGGTCCTCGCCGCGATCCCGCTGCGCTACAGCCCAGAGATCTTGGCCAGCGTCGCGCCGCCGAGCAGCGGCTACCTGCGACAGCTCTTCGGCGAGCTCGTGATCGCCTTCACCGTCTTCGGCGTGCCGACGCTACTGATGGGGGCGCTCTTTTCGCATATCGTCGGCGCCCTCAGCGATCGCGCCGCGGGCTACGCCTATGGGCTGAACACCCTCGGCGCGACCCTCGCCCCCTTCGTCTTCGGTCTGCTCGCCGTGCCGAAGATGCAGTACACCGGCGCCTACTACCTCGCGGCCTATGGCTACCTCGCGCTCTTCGCGGTCTTCGTGATCTTTGGCCGACGCCGTCTCGTCTTGCTGCCGATCGCGATCATCGCCGTCGTCGCCCTCGACTTCGCTGCCCCCGCCTCCCTCTCGTTGGTTCACCCGCCAGCGGGGTGGAGGCTGCTCGATCGCCAGGAGGGCCTCTTCGGCGCCGTGCTCGTGATCGAGCGCGAAGGGGCCGGCGCTGCGGGTAAGCTCCACCGACGCCTGCAGCTCGGCCGCCGATTCCGGATGGGCGGCCAGCGCGCCTTCGGGGAGCGGCGCATGGGGCATATGCCCCTGCTCCTCAGCCAGTCTCGCAAGAACGTGCTCTTCCTCGGCGTGGGGACCGGGGCGACCCTCGGGGCGACGCGCTCCTACCCGATCGAGCGGGTGGACGCCGTGGAGCTGGTGCCCGAGATCATCGGCGCCCTGAAGTACTTCTCGGCGATCAACGCTGGGATCCACAAGGATCCGGGGGTCCACCTCCACGCAGGAGATGCGCGCCGCTTCGTCGCCCGTGCGCCACGTCAGTGGAACCTGATCGTCGCCGACCTCTTTCATCCGGCCCGCGATGGCGCGGCGGCGCTCTTCTCTCTCGAGCATTTCCAGACCATCGAACGCAAGCTCGCGCCCAAAGGCGTCTTCGTCCAATGGATCCCGCTCTACCAGTTCGCACCAGACGATCTGAAGCTGGTGGTCCGCACCTTCCTCGCCGCCTTCGAGCAGGCTCATAGCTTCATCGGCCTCTACAACGCCCAAAACCCGATCATGGCCTTGGTCGGCTACCGCCCCGGTCCGGGCGCCGCTCGCGAGCTTCGGATCGACCTCGAACAGCTGCGACGCGAGCTGAAGCGCGGCGGTCGCGCGCGCTATGTCCAGGACGCCCGAGACCTGCTTGGCAGCTATCTGCTCGACCACGCGGCGCTGAAACGTTTCGCTGGCGAGGGGCCTCTGAACACCGACCTCACGCCGCGGCTGACCTTCAGCGCCCCGATCGCCGCCTACGAGCGAGGCGACGAGCTCGCGTGGAGCAGCCTCGCGACGCTGTTGCCGCTGCGCACGCCCTGCCCCGACTCGCTCTTTGGGCACAAGGGAGCCGCAGCCGACAAGCATAGGCGGGGCGTCAAGCGCTGGGCCAAGGCGGTCAGCCTGTATATGGAGGCCGATCTGATGCGCGTCCGCGCGGGAGCCAAGCAGTACCCGGCGGGGGCCGTGCGGCGGCTGCTCGACGCTTACGACATAGAGCCCAGCTTTCTGCCGTCGCGGGGGCTCTTGCTCTCTATCGCCCGCGGCGGCGGGCCGGACGCGGCGCGCATCTATCGCCGGCTGATGCATCGCACCCCGAACAGCTTCCGGGTCCGCGCCGCCTACGTTGGCCACTTGAAGCGCTCGGGGAGACGAGCGGAGGCGCAGCGGTTTCAACAAGAGATGCAGCGCGTCTTGCAAAGACAACGCCAGCGTCAACAGCGCTCCCAGGCCAGGAGTCCGCAGTAGACCCCACCAGCGACACCCCCCTGGTCTTTCCAACCGGTGGTTTTCGTCCACGCGTCCCCTATGAGCTTCGGGGTGTTGTTCGAGTAGAGGCAGACAGCGCGACCGCTCTCGCCGAACCAAGCCACCGCGCCAGGGACGTCGCCGTGGGACGTGTTTTCGACGTCTCGAACCTGGCGGCCCACCTCCCCCTCCTGGAGCCAGCCGAAACCATCCCAGACGCCCAACCCCAGGCTCGTCGCCGAGATCGAGAGCGCAGCGAGCGGCGAGGTCCAAAACGCCGCCCCCGACGTCGCGCCGCTGTCCATCACCATGAGAGGACCCCACGGCTCGCGCTGGTCAGCGTTCGGCGACGCCCTCGTATCGGATCTTCACCACCTCGAAGCTCGCCTCCCCCTTGGGGCGCCTCACCAGCACCTCGTCTCCCACCGCCTTGCCGAGGAGCGCTCGACCCATGGGCGAGTCGATCGAGATCTTGCGCTGGTTGGGATCGACCTCGTCGGCGCCTACGATCTGCAGCGCGAGCTCGTCCCCCTCTTCGTCCTCGACCGTCACATAGGCGCCGAAGAAGACCCGCCCCCGCTGCGATGGATGAGGGTGGACGATCTCGAGCTCGTCGAGCCGCTTGCTCAGCCAACGCAGGCGGCGGTCGATCTCGCGCAGCCGCTTCTTGCCGTAGATGTACTCCGCGTTCTCGCTCCGGTCGCCGAGCGCGGCGGCGTCGGCTACCTGCTGGGTGACCCTTCGCCGCTCGACGCGCCAGAGGTAGTCGAGCTCATCGGCCAGGCGCTGGTAGCCCATCGGGGTGATGTAGTGGCTCTTCGAAGAGCGCTGGGGTGATGCGCGCCGGGGCATCGGTCACCAATAGAACCCAAGAAGACTGCGTGATAGCATCCCTTTTTCACGACCGCTAGCTCTGCCCCATACGCTGGAGCCATGATGGATCTCGCCGCGCTCGAGGAAGCCTTTCGTCGCGATCCTGGCAGCAACGAGACCTTCTCGACGCTGCGCCGCAACTACCAGACGTTGCGGCGCGACGACGCCCTCGCGCCGATCTACGAGCGCCACGCCGCCTCGCTCTCCGATCCCCGCCGGGCGGCCGAGATCTGCTGGCAGGCGGCGGAGCTCTACGGCAAGCTCGGCGAACCTCAGGCTGAGCTGCGGGTGCTGCGTAAGGCCCTCGCTCGCGATCCCAACCATCGCCGCGCGCTCGAGCGCTCGATCGAGCTGGCCGAGCAGGGCGAGCGTTGGTCGGAGCTCACCCGCCTCTACGACGTCGCCCTCGAGCAATACGAGGCTCGCGGCGAGCGCATACGTCTCGGGCGCCAGCACTTTATCTGTGGCCAGCTCTGGGAGCAGCGCTTTGATCGCCTCGATCGCGCGATCGAGCACTACCAAGCGGCGTTCAAGAGCGACCCGGACCACGCCGAGGCGATCGAGGCGGGGCGACGGATCTACGCCACTGTAGGTCGCTGGCAGACCGTCGCGCAGCTCTACGAGGTCGAGCTGAGCACCGTCCACGAGGCGCGGCGCAAGGCGGAGCTCTTGCTCGAGCTCGCCACGATCAGCCGCGACAAGCTCGGTGAGCTCGAGGCGACGGCGAAGGCGTTGACCGAGGCGTCGCAGCTGCGCCCAGGCGAAGAGTCGATCCTCGAGGCCCTCGGCGAGGTCTACGCCTCGCCCCAATGGCCCACCCCAGGTGGCCTCGATCGAGCGGCCCAGATCTTCATCCAGATCGCCCAGCGGCGCGAAGCCCGCTCCGATCGGGATGGCGCCATCGCCTACTTACGCCGGGCCCTCGGCGCCGATCCCGAGAACGAAGCCGCGGCGGCGCGCCTCGAGCGGGCCTATCGAGAGACCGGCCGGTGGGAAGACCTGGACCGGCTCTTGCGCCAACGCCTCAGCGTCGTCGAAGAGAGCGCGGCTGTCGAGCTGGCGCTGCGCCGCGGGGAGATCCTCGAGCGCAAGCTCGGCGATCGCAAGGGCGCTCGGGAGTGTTACGAGGCGCTCCTCGAAGACGAGCCCGTCGGTGGACGGGCCGAGGGACACCTCCGAGACATCTACAGCACCGACGGCGACTGGGAGGCGCTGCTCGCCCTCGACGAGCGCGCCCTCGCGGACACGAGCCCCACCGAGGCGCGGATCCGCCTGCTGCTCGAGATGGCGTCGATCCACGGCGAGAAGCTCAACCAGCCGGACACGGCGGCGCAGCTGCTTCACGAGGTGCTGCAGCTCGACCCGCAGCAGCGCCGCGCGCTGGCCGCCTACGAAGACTACTTCCGCGACAAGGGCGACTTCCGCAACCTCTCCGAGCTGCTGCGCTTCTCGGCGCAGTCCGCCCGAGAGCGTGGCGCCCCGCCGATGGAGGTCTGCTCGCGTCTCGAGGAGCTCGCCGAGATCTGCGAGCGCAAGCTGGGCGATCTCCCTGGCGCGCTCGAAGCCTGGGAGCAGATCGCGGAGCTGCACCACGACGTGCGCCGCTCACGTCACGCGATCGATCGCCTCTCGCGGCGCATGCGCCAGATCCAGAAGCTCGCGCGGCGGCTGAAGGTCGACGTCGCCCAGGCCGTCTCCCCTGGGGAGCGACGCGCAGCCTTGATGCAGATGGCGGAGGTCTTCTTCGAGGAGAACATCGACCCCCTGCGCACGATCGAGATCCTCCGCGAGGTGCTCGAGGGGTCGACCGACGCGCGAGCGCTGGAGCTCCTCGAGCAGCTCTACGACCGGGAGGCCGACGACGAGGGGCTGGCCTGGGCGCTGAGAGCGCGCGCAGACGGGATCCTCACCGGCCCCGAGCGGCGATCCTTGCTCTCGCGCCTCGCGGAGCTCTATCTCGGCCCCCTCGATCGCCAGAGCGACGCCCGCTGGGCGCTGGAGCAGCTCGTCGAGCTCGCGCCGCAAGACGACAAAGCCCTCGACGCGCTCGAGAACCTGCTCGAGCAGGCCGAGGACTACCAAGGGCTGGCCGCAGAGCTCGAGCGACGCGCCCAGCTCAGCGGCGACCCGGATAAACGCCTCGCGGCGCTCTCGCGGCTCGGGACCTTGATGGACGAGACCCTCGCCTCCCCCAGCCACGCCATCGAAGCCTGGGAGCGAGTGCTCGGGATCGACGAGGGGCATCGGGCGGCCCTCGAGGCGCTCGACGGGCTCTACCAGCGCAAAGGGGAGTCGGCCAAGCGCCTCGGCCTGCTGCGTCGGCTGCTCGACGGCAGCCGCGACGAGTCGCCCGTCTCCCAGGCCAAGCTGCTGCGAGAGATCGGACGGATCGCCGAGCAAGACCTGCAGCACCCCGAAGAGGCGATCGAGGCCTACGAGGAGCTCGCCGGCCTGCTGCCAGCGGACCGCGACGCCCTCGGCGCGCTCTCTCGGCTCTACGGTCAGCTCGAGCGCCACGGCGAGCTGGTGCAGATCCTCGACCGCCAGATCGAGCTCGCCGAGGAGCCGGAGGAGCGAGCAGCGCTGGCGTTCCGCCAGGTCGACGTGCTCGAAGAGAAGCTCGGCGACCTCGACGAGGCCGCTCGCTGCTACGAGCAGATCATCCGCGAGATCGCGCCGGGGGACCTCGACGGCTACCGGCGCCTGCGCCGCCTCCATGACCGCCGCGGCGAGTATCGACGGGCCTGTGAGCTCGGCGAGATCGAGCTCTTCCTCTCCCCAAAGAGCGCGCCCATCGACGATCGCGTCGAGCTCGCCCTCGACGTCGCCGAGACCTGGTGGGAGCGGCTCCATGACGCCCAACGGGCCACCGTGGCCTACGAGCGGGTCGTCGCCCTCTCGCCCGGCCACCCCACGGCGCTGGCCGCGCTGCGCAGGCTCTACCACCGGATCGGCGCTCATGGGCAGCTCGTGGAGCTGGCCCCGCAGCTCTTCGGATCGCTCTCGGACGAAAGAGAGCGCCAGGTCCTGCTCTTCGAGGTCGCCCAGGTCTGGGAGCGCGAGCTCGAAGATCCCCAGCAGGCCTTCGAGTGGTTTCGTCGTGCCTACGACCTTTACCCAGCCGACGGCGCGGCCCTCGCCGAGCTGCGACGCATGGCGGCGACCCACGCGTTCTGGGAAGAGCTGCTGACGGTCTACGAGGAGTCGCGCAAGCGCAGCAGGGAGGCCGAGGAGGTGCTCGAGCTGACCGACGCGATGGTCGCGATCTGCCGCGAGCACCTCGACGATCCCGCCAAGGCCTTCAACATGCTGCGTGAGGCTCTGGCGGTCGACCCCGAAGGAGGTCGCCTGCTACCCGAGCTCGAGCAGCTGGCTGACGACACGGAGCTGCACGCCGCCCTCTACGACGTCTACCAGCAGCTCCTGCCCACCTGCAGCCCGAAGCGCCGTCGAGACCTCCTCGAACGGCGAGCGCGGGTCGCCGAGAGCAAGCTCGCGGAGCCCGGCTGGGCCCTCGAAGACGTGATCCGTCTGCGTGGATCACAGCCCGCGGCCCCGGAGACCGACGCCAGCCTGCTGGCCGAGATCGACCGCCTGGCGGTCGCCTCGGGCCGCCACGCCCGTGGCCTCGGCGTCCACCTCGATCGTCTGCAGGGAGCGGCCGCCGACGAGCAGCTCGAGGTGCTCGCGCACGTCGCGAGGCTGCTCGAGGGGCCGATGCAACGACCGGGGCGAGCCTTCGACGCCTGGCTCCACAGGATCCTCGTCGCGCCCGACGACGAGCTCGCTGCTCGGGAAGCCTGGCGGCTGGCCGAAGCGCTGACGACCCGCGGCGCCCCCGAGAGCCCCGCGCCGCGGCTCTTCGAGGCCGACGAAGAGGCGATCGAGATCTCCGACGTCGAGCTGCTCGAGACGTCGCAGCTGATCACGCCGCAACCACCACCTCCTCCTCCGACGAGCCCGCCGGAAGCCTCCCCACCGCACCTCGCGATCAGCGCCAACCGCTCGCGAGGCGACGAGGCGACGATCGAGCTCTCGGACCTTGACGCCCTCGAGATCATTGAGGGGTCGCCCCAACAGCCGGCGACGCGTCCAACCTCTCCTCCGCCCCCTACGCCACCGACGCAGGCGAACACCGAGACGGCTCCGCCGCTGCGCGAGCCACCCCGTGATGGCAGCTGGTGGCAGCGCCTCGCCGACACCCTACGCCTCGCCGCCGACGGCCTCGCGCGGGTCGATCGGTCCAGCCGCCTTGTGGAGGTCGCTCGAGTCCTCGCCGAGGGAGCCCGCGACCACGAGCAGGCCTTCCAAACCCTCACCGAGGCCGCAATCCTCAACCTCGCCAGCGAGGAGCCGCGACGACAGCTCGAGGCGCTGGCCGCGAAGCGAGGCGCCTGGCCCAGGCTCTTTACCGCCTACGAGGAGCTGATCGAGAGCTCGGCGCAGGGGCCCGTGCTGGCCGCCTTGCACCTGCGGTTGGGCCTGCTGCTGCGCGAGCACGGAGAGGGCGACGACACCCTGCGGCGCGCCACCGAGCAGCTCGAGGCCGTGCTGGCGATCGCCCCCGGGCAGCGCATCGCGGCCGGCGCGCTGCACGAGATCTATAGCGAGAGCGGCGCCTTCGAGGCCCTCGCGACGATGCTCGAACGTCAGCTCCAGGCCCTCGACGCCACGCTGACCGCGGAGGAGCGAGCCCAGCGTCTCTTCGAGCTCGCCGACCTCTTCGAGCGAGCCCTCGTTCGGCCCCTCGAGGCCGCAGTCTACCTGGAGCGCTACATCCAGCTTGGCCCAGACGACGCCGCGCTCCTCGAGCGCCTGGCCAACCTCCATCAGCAGGTCGGCCAGTGGCCTCAGCTGATCGAGACCCTCGAGCGCCTCGTCGATTTGCTCGAGGATCCTCGCGAGCGTGCCACCGCGCTCGTGCGCATGGCCCGCGTGCTCGAGCAGGAGCTCGAGCTGCCCCACCGGGCCATCGGCTGCTACCGCCGCGCCCTCGAGCTGGCCCCGCAGAGCCTCGAGGCGCTCGGCGAGCTGCAGCGGCTCTACGCCGCTCATGACCAGCCCGACGAGCTGGTCGCCGTGCTCCGCCAGCGCCTCGAGGCCGGCGGCGAGCCGGCGACCTTGCGCAGCGTCGCCGTGCAGCTCTCCCGCGTGCTCGAGGCCCTCGGTCGCCTCGACGAGGCCGCAGACGCGCTCGTCCGAGCGCGGAGCGACGCCGCTGATCCAGACCTCGACGAGCGCCTGGCCCAGGTGCTCGTCAGCGCTGGGCGCACCGGCGAGGCCGTCGACCTGCTGCGGGAGCGCGCCGACGTCGCGCGAGCGGCGAGCAGCCCCAAGGCAGAGGTGGTGGCGCTCCTCGTCCGCTTGGGGCGGCTGCTCGATCAGCAGCTCGAACGTGTCGACGAGGCTCGGGCCGCGCTCGCCGAGGCCCTCGAGCTGGACGGCGACAGCCTCGAGGCCCTCGAAGAGCTCGCAGCCCTCGAGCTGCGGGCGGGGCGAACGCTGGCCCACGCCGACGTCGTGATGCAGATCTGTGAGCGGCTCGGCGACGACACGATCGTCCAGCGCCTCCTCGCCTGCGCCGCGCTGCTCCGGGAGCACGACGAGACCGAGCGCGCCACCGAGCTCTACGAGCGGGTGCTCCGCCGCGATCCACAGCAGCCCACGGCGATCAGCGCGCTGCTCGCCCTCATCGCAGATCCCGCGCGGCGCCTCGATCTGCTGACACGCAAGCTAGCCCTGGCCGAGGCGAGCTCGCCGCCGGAGAGCCCGCGACGCCGGGCACGCCTGCTGATCGAGATCGGCGATCTGCAGCGTGAGCTCGAGCGCACCGCCAGCGAGGCGGCGGGCACCTACCAGCGCGCCCTCGAGCTGGCCCCCGACTACGTCCCAGCGATCGACGCCCTCTCGACGCTGATGATCGATCAAGGCCAGCCCGCTCCGGCGCGGCTGCTCCTCGAGCGCTCCATCGAGCGCATCGCCAAGACCCCGGAGGTGCAGCAGGCGGGGCAGCTCTATTCTCGCCTCGCTCAGCTCTTCGAGCGCGAGGGGCGCGATGAAGAAGGCTGCCGCTACCTCACCGAGGCGGTGAAGCTGCAACCCAAGGATCTGCTCGTGCGCCTCGCCCTCGGCCAGAACCGCTACCGCGCCGGGCGCTGGCGCGAGGCGCTGCGCCATCTACGAGAGGCGCTAGACCATCCCGACGCGGCGGCTCACCCCCAGGTCGCCGCGGAGGCGCTCTACCGCGCCGGCGACTGCGAGGTCAAGCTGAGGCGCAGCGGCCGCGCCCTCCCCTTCTTCGAGGCCGCGTTGTCGCTTTCACCTGAGCATGAGGAGGCCCTCGAGCAGCTCGCCTCTTTCGCGCTCGACGGGGGCGACATCCCACGAGCCGCCGAGCTCCTCGAGCGGCTCGCAGGGCTGACAGAGACGCGCGCTACCCGGGTGGCTCGCCTCGGGGTGGTCGCAGACCTCTTGGCCTCGCCGGAGGTCGATGACTCGACCCGGGCCGTGCACGCGCTCCTGCGGCTCGTCGACGACCTCGCCAGCGAGGACGGCGAAGGCGAGGATCTCGACGCCACCCGCCTCGAGCTGCTCCCGCGGGCGATCCCCAAGCTCCGGGAGGCTGGCGAGCACGAGCACGTCGCGCGAGCGGCGCTAGCGCTGGTGCGCTTGCTCGACGATCCACAGAGCATCTGCCCACAGCTCACCGTCGCGGCGGAAAGCTACGCCGCCGTGCGCGACTTCGCCGCCGCCGACCGCTGCCGTCGACGCGTGCTCGAGCTCGACCCCTCGGATAGCCGCGCGGCCCTCGGCCTGGCCCAGAGCCTCGAGTCCCAGGGGCAGCCCGACGCGGTCGAGGAGCTGCTCCGAGACCATCTCTCACGGCTGCCGCGGCTAGCCAGCCCCGAGGAGCGCGACCTCCGCGCCGAGATCTACGCGACCCTGGCGCGGGTCTACCGCGGCCTCGGCCACACCGACGCGGCGATCGACGCGACAGAGGCGCAGCTCGACCTGCGAGAAGACGAGGTGGTGCGCCGCGTCCTCGCCGAGCTCTACGCCGACCAGCCCCGCTGGGCCGTCGCGGCGCTGGCCAACCATCGCAAGCTCGCGGGCAACATCGAGAACGTCGACTCGCTGCGAGCCCTCGCCGCGGCGAGCGCCGAGGACGAGCCCTATCGGGCGTTCTGCATCTACGACACCCTCGCCGTGCTGGGGCAGCTCGATGAGACCGGCCGAGCGTTCCTCGAGTCGTTCCACCCACGGGAGCAAGCAGCCGACGACGTCTACAGCGGGGAGATCACCGAGGCCGACCGACAGGCGCTGCTCACGGCGCCGGGCGCGGCGGCGCTACGCGAGGTCTTCCAGCTGCTGGGCGAGGCCACGTCGCTGCTGCTGAAGCGGCAGCTGGCGGACTTCGGCGTAGGCACAGCGGATCGCGTATCTCCCGTCGAGAAGACGCCCCTGGCGCTGGTCTTCTCCGCCTGCGCCCGAGCGCTGGGCACCAAGACCACCACCGTCTACCACCGTCGTGACGCTCTCGAAGGCGACGACGAGGTCGTCGTCGCGGCGATGGCTCGCCCGGCCCTGCTCGTACCGCCAGGCCTCGGCGATCGCCTCGAGCTCGGCCGCCTGCGCTTCGTGATCGGCCGCGCCCTGGAGCTGACTCGGCCTGGCGCGCTCTTCGCCACAGGCTTCGAGCCGCGCGCCTTCGCTCAGATGCTGCAGACCGTGCTCTGCGCCTTCCACCCGCGACATATGCGCCGTCGCGGTCGCGACGAGGCGCGGCGCCGCGCCGGAGAAGAGCTGCGCCGGGCCTTCCCCTACAAGGCGGGACGCCGCCTCGGCGAGCTCTTCCGCGAGCGCCCCGATCTCTCCTTCGACTCCGCAGCCTGGCGCCGCGCCGTATACATCAGCGCCAACCGCGTCGGGCTGGTGCTCAGCGGCGACCTCCGCGCCGCGGTCGCCCAGCTCCGCGATGAGGATCCACACCCCACCGACGTCCCCCTCTTCCCCGACGCGCTGCACCGATCCCCGCTCCTACGCGATCTCCTGACCTTCGCCGCCAGCGACGCCTACTACGCTTGCCGCGTCAAGCTAGGGATCGCGCAGTAGAGGGCTGTCCTCGGTCTCTCGCCGGGTCGCCGGTTCGGCTTCGCCAGGGCGCAGGGACCGCCGCGACGCGCACCTTGCGGGAGGGGTTAGCGCCCGAGGACGCGCTGGATCTCGGCGCGGACCAGCTCGGAGAGCTCCTCCGGCGTCTCCGTGGCGCTGATCTTGCTCTTGGCCTCGGCGGCGTCGCGGCGCGCGGCGAGGCGGCGCGCCACAGCGTCGACGGCGGCTCGCTCCGCCCGCGCCTCGGGGCCGAGGCCGGCGCGCTTGCGAGCGTCGAGGAGCTTGCCGAGATGCTCAGGCGGCAGCTGCTGGACGCCGCCGAGCTGCTCGGCCTCGCGGGCGATCAGCGCCAGGTGCTCGACGAGCTCGAGGCGAAGATAGGCCTGCTCGAGATCGGCGCCGCAGGCGAGCACGCCGTTGCCGGCGAGGAGCAGCACGTCATGGTCGAGCAGGTAGGGCTCGATCGCCGAGACGGCGTCGGGGCCCGGAAGCGTCAACGGGACCGTCGGGATCTCCGGACCCAGGCTCACCACGGCCTCGGGAAGGAAGGGATGAGGCAGCTCCCGACCTGCGACGCCAAAGGCGGTGGCCACCGGCGAGTGGGCGTGCACCACGGCCATCACGTCGGCGCGAGCCCGATACCAGGCGCGGTGGAGCGCCAGCTCGGAGAAGGGCCTGAGGCGCCCGGAGACGACCTCGCCGCTGCCGTCGACGATCAGCAGCATCTCGCTCTTGATCACCGCCTTGGACTCACCGGTGGGCGTACAGAGCACGCGGTCGCGCTGCAGCCGCGTCGAGATGTTGCCGTCGTGGTTGGCGACCCAACCCCGCTCCCAGAGGCGCCGGCTGAGACCGACCATCGCGCCGCGCAGCTGCGTCTCGTTGACCCGCATCAGGCCTCACCTCCGACCAGAGCGCCCGAATCGTCAACCTCGACATCGACTCGATCGACGATACCGACGATCAGCGAGCGCATCGGCGACTGGGAGAGCCCCGAGAGCTGGCGCGCACCGCCGCCCTCGGAGTTGACCAGCACGAGGTCGCCGACGCCCGCCTGCACGCGATCGACGGCGAGGTAGCTCGAGCCCGCGGGGCAGCGGTCTTCGTCGACCGGCTCCACCGCGAGCAGCTTGGTCCCGACCAGGGTTGGATGCTTCACCGCTGCGACGACGGTGCCGACGACGCGACAGAGCTTCATTCGGTCCTCCCCGCCCTGGGGGCCTCCGCGTCGTCTACGGTGGCCAGCTGGTCGACGATGCCCACCACCGCGTGGTCGACGGGTACGAACCAGTTCTGCAGCGAGAGCGCGGCCTCGCGGCTCTGCCCCAGATAGACCAGCTCATCGGGGCCCGCCTGCACAGTGTCGGCGGCGACCACCGCGGGGCCCATGGGGGCGCGCCGGTGGTCCAGCGGCTGAACCACGAGCAGCTTGATGCCTTCCAGACCTTCGTAGATCTGGTCGGCGACGACGGTGCCGATCACCTTGCCGAGAATCATGGTGGCGGCAGTCTAGCTGCGGGGCGCGCGCAGCGTCAATCACGCTAGAGTTTCACCGACAATAGGTTTGACATTAGCGGGAACGATCACCTTAGATGGTCTCCGGAGGGACCCGCTATGAGCTCTCTATTCGTATCTAGCCTGCTCGCAGCCGCCGTGGCCGTGATCGCGACCTTCACCCCGCTCGACGCCGAGGCGATCCCAGCCTCACGGGTGTTCCTCAATGGACGACCAACACCTGTGTTCTTCAACGACGGCGACAGCTTCCGCGTGCTCGCTGGCCCGCTGCGGGGCACCAAGGCCCGCCTGGCCGGCTTCAACACGCTGGAGTCCTATGGCCCGGTGCACCGCTGGGGCACCTGGACCAAGAAGGAGCTCTACTGGAACGCCAAGCTGGCCACCCTGAACGCCCGCCGCGGCGTCTGGCATTGCGTCTCCAAGGACATGAAGCGCGACACCTACAACCGCATCCTCTGGTGGTGCAAAGATCTCGCCGTCGACCAGGTGCGCCGCGGCTACGCCCACGCGATGAGCGTCAACTACAAAGCGGGAAGAAAGGCCGTCGTGATGGCGATGCGCGACGCGATCAAGCATAGGCGCGGGATGTGGTCTCACG
The DNA here is from genome assembly GCA_002747355.1 of Pseudomonadota bacterium. GTDB lineage: Bacteria > Myxococcota_A > Polyangia. The sequence goes on from PDPC01000059.1 coordinate 15,027, forward strand.
GCGTACCCGCCTACGTGCTCACCTCGCTCCACTCGGTCGCCGAGGGCGGCGGCCGCGACGGCCGGACGTACAACCGCCTGGTCTCGACCCTCGACGGCCACTCGGCCAAGTGGGAGCATAAAGACACCTACTCGAAATGCGACGAGATCTGCAGCAAGGAGCGCGACGTCGAGCCGGCGACCATCGATGAGGCGCTGAAGCTCTTGCTGGCAGACCCCGAGCTGAAGGCAGGGCTGGCCAAACTCAAGCCCCACCAGCCACGGCAGATCGTCGCCGACTACGCGCGGCTGGGCTACTTCGTCGGCGTCAAAGACGCCACCTTCGAGACGACACTGAAGGCCAAGCTCGCCCAGCTACGAAAGGACGGCAAGCTCGGCAGCGGGGAGCCCCAAACGGGCAGCTGCGTCGTCTATGTCGACTTCCGCGAGCGCTTTGGCAAAGGACGTGCAGCATGCCTGAAGTAGCCATCTCTGAAGGTGGGTCTGTGGATCGACGCCTGCGGCGGGGTTGGGCTCGCTCGCTGCTGGCCTTGGCGCCGCTGGCCTTCGGCGCCGCGGCGTGCAACTACACCTCTCCCGAGCGCCCGATCTTCGGCTATGAGCAGTACGATCAGGCCTGCCAGGACGGCGTCGACAACGACCGCGACGGCCTGATCGATTGCCAAGACCCAGACTGCTTGGTCACCGCGCATCGCTGCGGCGAGTATGTGCCCAACACCCCGCCGGTGGGTGGCGAGGGCAGCAGCGCGGCGCGGGGCCTCGCGGCCTTGACCTGCAACGACCAGATCGACAACGACGGAAACGGCCAGTTCGACTGCGGCGATCGCAAATGCCAGAACGTGCGGGAGACCTGCTGTCTGCTCGAGTTCAACGACGCGCGCTGCTCCGACGGCATCGACAACGACGGCAACGGCTACACCGACTGCAAGGACTATGGCTGCAAGAACAGCCCCTACGTCACCGTCTGCACCGAGGGTGACGATCGCAGCTGCTCCGATCAGAAAGATAACGACGCCGACGGCTACACCGACTGCGACGACAGCGGCTGCGCAAAGACCGCTGCTTGCAAGACCGACGAGAACACCGTCGCGACCTGCACCGACGGCCGCGACAACGACGGCGACGGCTACAAAGACTGCGCTGATCGCGACTGCACGGACCTCAACGATCCGCAGATCCAAGCCTACTGCGACAGCCTCCCGAAAGAGAACACCCTCGCGCTCTGCAAGAACGGTAAAGACGACGACGGCGACGGCTACACCGACTGCAGCGACTTCTCCTGCTCCAGGTCCGGGATCAAAGAGATCGAGGACTACTGCAAAAGCCGGCCGAAGGAAAACACGCTGGAGGCCTGCAGCAACCATAAGGACGACGACAACAACGGCTACATCGACTGCGCCGACCGCTCCTGCTCCAAGTCCACCGACCCCGCGATCATCAAGCACTGCAAAGAAGTCGGTGAGAACACCTTCGAGAAGTGCACCAACGGCATCGACGACGATAACAACGGCTTCACAGACTGCGCGGACTACTCCTGCTTACGCGCGACCACTCCAGAGGTCGCCCGCGCCTGCCGCGAGAGCCTGCCCTATGGCAGCTTCACCGCCGACCAGCTCTGCTCGGACGGCAAAGACAACGACGAAGACGGCTTCGTGGACTGCGCGGACTGGGACTGCAGCTGGGATCCAGCCGTGACGGTCTGCACCGGCAAGCGCGTCTGCGAGTAGCCACCGAGAGCTCCACAACATGGCCTGGCGCCGACGAGGCGCACCACTCCCAGCTCAGCGAGTACGTGATGTTGCACCAGCCCAAATCCCTCGCGAATGCCCCGCTAGCTGCGCTCTGCGCCCTCGGCCTGCTCTGCGCCGCCGCACCGGTGAGCGCAGCCCCCACCGCCGACGGCAAGACCGAGACGAACTGCAACGACAAGATCGACAACGACGGCGACTCGCTGGTCGACTGCTTCGACGCCGACTGCTACGGCAAACCCGAGTGCAAGAGCAGCGGCGGCCCGGAGAACACCGACCAGCTCTGCTCCGATGGCGTCGACAACGACGACGACGGCGCCACCGACTGCGAGGACCTCGACTGTCAACGCCTGGGTGTGACCGTCTGCAGGGGCTCTTGGCATGGTCCCCTGACGGGGACCGGCATCAAGGCGCGCGGCAGCGGGGGCAAGAGGGCGCGAGACCCCAACGCCATCCCGAAGCTGGGCAAGGGGATGTCCGTCGAGGATCTGATCGGCACGGGTCAAGACAAAGACGGCGAGCGCAACGACTACCTCTGCTCTGACGGCATCGACAACGACGGCGACGGCGCGGTCGACTGCCAGGACTTCGGCTGTCGCTTCGACCCGGCGGTCACCGTCTGCTCGAGCCATATGGCCGGGATCCGCTTCTCGGTGGTCGCCCGGATCAACACCACGATCGACCTC
>PDPC01000164.1 GCA_002747355.1 Pseudomonadota bacterium
AAGCGTCGACCGCATTGACTCGGGTGAGGTCGCGGCTGTGCTCGAGGGGCTAGCTGAGCTCGCGCCGAGCAGGAGAGAGCGAGACCAGGACGGTGGGCTGGCGGCGATGCTCGACGGCCTATCAAAAAAGAGACCACCCTCGAGATCGAAGAAGACGACCTGCTGATCGAAGAGGCGCTCGAGGACGATGACCCCTTCCCTCCGTCGGGCCGAGATGGGCCACCGTCTCCACCGCCACCGCCACGCCGCGGCCCTCCACCACCTCCGGGTAGAACGAGCGACGTTGACGATTGAGAGCACCCCCACACATCCCTCCCGTCGCCGGACACAGCGCTACCGGCCGCGTTCTAGGCCTCAGGACGTTCGCCGTACCACCCGTACGGCTCCTTCGGCGACGGCTCGGCAGCTCAGCGCCCGGCTCGGTCCCGAATGTGTGGGGAAGCTCTTGATGCGACCACCCACTGATTGACCACCATGATTGCCCTTTGGTAGAGTGAAGTACTGATGAATTCAGAACTTTTTGAGCGCTTGCAGGGGTTTCGAATACCGCCGGCGACACCGATCCCGGCCGATAGCCATGTCGTAGCGCAGCTAGAGGGGGTCGACTTCGACGGGATCTTCAACTCCCCGGAGTTTGAGTACGAGAACGCCTTCGATGTGCGGTTTGGCAAGATGATGGTTCGCACGGCGAGTCATCTGCTAGGAGGCGACGCCTGCGGCCTCTTCAGCTACACGGAGCTGACGTCGGTCTCGGTGCTGCTCGATCGTCGACTGGTGGGGGAGCGCTGGAAAGAGGTCGCGGACCTGCAGAACTACCTGGTCGGGCTCTCCTCGGCCCGGATGACGATGTTGCTCGAGGAGGAGTCGCTCTTCATCTGCCGCCTCTACGCCTTCAACAACTCCGACCTCGCCATCGGCTACTTCGCCTGGCGCCAGCAGGAGGCCTACCTCCAAGCGCTCGACGGCTACTGCACCTATGTCTTGATGCAGAAGGATGAGAGCTCACGGGAGCACGTGCGCAGCTTGCTTTCGGGGTTGGGGCCTCGCGAAAAGGAAGAGATCCTCCAGCAGAACAAGATCGACTTCACGTCGGTTCCGGCTTGGCAGCGCAATGGCACGGGGGTAGCGCTCAACACCGAGGGGCGGGTGAGTGTCGACAGCAACCTGCCTCGCGACGCGGGTTATACCGCCTATCTACAGCGCTTCTTCGTCGACTAACAGCCCCACGAGGGCTGGCCAGAGGTCACTGTGAGCGGCCGAAAACACCCGCTGGGTCAGCTTCTCGTCACGAGACAGGTCGTGCACCCGAGGCAGCTGCGCGAGGCGCTCGTCGCGCAGCGCGAGACGGGCCGGCGGCTCGCGAGCGAGCTGCTCGAGCGGGGGGCTCGAGAGCGCCCGTTGCTCGAGACGTTGAGCATGCAGGTCGGCGTGCCGGGGGTGTGCACCAGCCAGCTCGTGCTGCCGCTGCGCTTCCTCGATGTACTCCCCCAGACCACCGCCGAGACCCAAAAGGTGCTGCCGGTGTGGGTCGATGGTGAGCGGATCTTCCTCGCCGCGGTGGACCCGGTTCGGGTGCTCTCGCAGGCGAGCGGCGGGGGGGAGCTGGTGGCCGAGGTCGCGTTCCTGGAGCGAAAGCGGGTGGTGGTATGCGTCGCCCTGGCGAGCCCCTTGGAGGCGCTGATCGGCCGAGCCTACGAGGCCAAGAGGCGCGGAGAGCTCGAGCTGCGCGGCGCTGAGGTCGAGGCGGCTGGTGTGGTTGAGCTCACCTTGATACAGGCCGATGAGGTGACCCACGTCCCCCTCGAGCTGTTGCCCGACGAAGGGGAGAGGAGCGCTGGTGCAGAGGATATCGAGATCGACTTCGCAGGAGACGAACAGGAGGGCGATCTCGCTGTGAGCAGCGTCGTCGATGTCGCCGCGGTGCTCACCGCGGAGCCGGCCGATGAGAGCCCGGAGCGAGCTCGAGCCCTTGTTGTAGACGATGATGAGGATCTCGCGCGGCTGATCTCTCGCTTGCTCGTGTCTCGGGGCCTTGACGTGCGGCAGGCTCACCGTGGCCTCTCGGCGTTGGCGGCGATCAAGGCAGCCCCTCCAGACCTGATCATCCTTGACGCGATGCTCCCCGAGCTCCATGGCTTCGACATCGTGCAAAAGATCAAGCAGAGCGAGCGCTATCGGCACATCCCCGTCGTGATGATGTCCTCGGTGTACCGTGGGTGGCGTATCGCCGAGGACCTGAAAGATAGCTACGGGGTAGAGGCCTTCCTTGAGAAGCCGTTTTCTCTCGATGTGCTCTGGAAGACCGTCGACCGGGTGCTCATCAGGGCGCGGGGCGGCGCTCGCCGGAGGATGCCGTCGAGCGCGCAACGAGCCTACCGAGAGGGGTTGGAGCGCTTCAAGGCCCAAGACCTTGACGGGGCCATCAGCGCGCTGAAGCGCGCGATCACCAGCGATCCCCTTGCCGCCAAGCTACACTTCCAGCTAGGTGTCCTATATCTGAAGAAGCGTGGGATGGTTTATCAGGCGATGCAGGCCTTCGAGGAGGCTGTCCAGCTCGATGCGGGTTTCTTTGCCGCGCTACGCTCGCTCGCCGTTCTCTATCAACGTAAGGGTTTCAAGAACAAGGCCATCGACATGTGGGAGCGCGCGCTCCGATGCAGCCCGGACGATGAAACCGCCGAGCAGATGCGTAAACACTTGATGAGCTTGCTTTAGCAGGGCGGCCAGCCTGCTAGACGACCGGAGCGAGGCGTGAAATTCGTCTGCGACAAATGCAAGACCAAATACTCCATCGCGGATGAGAAGGTTCGGCGCAAGGTCCTCAAGATCCGCTGCAAGAACTGCGCGAGCATCATCGTCGTGCGCGACCCCTTTCGTCGCGAGGGCGGCCAGGTCGACCTCCCTCATCAGCCAAGGACGTCCGATCCGCTGGAGCAGGCTTTTGACGGCGCCTTCGGTGGTGGAGGGGTGCGTCGGCGCTCATCAACGGCTCACCGCTCACTCGCCGTGGCCCACGCCACCGAGCCCGCCCTCAACCCTATCGCCGACGATCTCGACGATCCCAACCAGACCCAGGTCTCGTCGATGGCGGACGCCTTACGCCCGCAAGACATCGACGACGAGTGGTATCTCTCTGTCGATGGCCATCAATTCGGTCCGATGTCCTTCGATGAGCTGGGCAGCCGCGTCAAGCGCGGCGAGGCACGAGGCGACGACGCCTATGTCTGGCGGGATGGCTTCGATGACTGGGTAGAGGTCTCGAAGGTGCCCGAGCTGCGTCCCTTCGCCCCTCCGCCGCCACCGCCGCAACGCTCAGGGCTCTTTCCGTCGACCGAGGTCGAAAACAAGCTCGGCGATCGCCCGCCTGCGACCGCGGCCTCGGGGATCGGCCGACCCACCGGACCTGCACGCTCCGAGAAGGCTCCGCCGCCGGTGATTCCACCGCAGACAC
>PDPC01000128.1 GCA_002747355.1 Pseudomonadota bacterium
CGAGCGCCGTCAGCGACACCGTGAGCTCGTGACCGGCGAGGTTGGCGAGCGACAACACGAAGCGCCCGAAGGTCCCAGCTCCGTCGAGCCCCGCCTCCTGCGTCGACAGCTTGCGGGTCAACCCTGTAGCCACGCCATCGTCGACGACCATCTTGAACGTCTCCACGTCACCGGAGACGCCCTTGAGGGTGTAGGCGATCTCGGCCTGCGGCGCGAGATCGGCGCAATCATCCCTACACCCCGCAGCGACCAAAGAGGCGGCGGCGACTAGCGCCAGACATGCGAAACGAGCCATAGTTCGAGTCCTCTCCTGCGTGATCGTGCGCCGCCGCTAGAGCTCGACGAGAGGCCCATGGGGCACCCGCGAGTCACCGCTCGCCGCGACACCGACCGCCGTCGCACCACCGGCGATCGCGACACCGCCGATGATCGCCCAAAACCACCACGTCTTATAAACAGGCGTCGACTTGCTCGAAGCGGCCGTTTGTTCACGCCTGTCGTCTGACCTGCTATCTGTCGTCGACACCAGCGAAAGCTTCCGTTTGTCGTCGCCGGCCTTGGGAGGTTTCCCAGCGCTGATGACCACGGCCCCCTTCGCCTTCACCTTCGCCTTGGCCTCGAGCTTGGCGATTACGCCGCGGAGATAGCTCGCGTCGGGATGAGGGCGTCGATGATGCGCTCGGTGCTCGTCGAGCAGCGCGGTGTAGGCCGATGAGGCCTCCTTGTGGCGACCGAGCTTCGCGAGCATCGCGGCGATGCCCTGCAGCGCCTTCCCCTTGAAGGGCGCCCTCGCCTTGGGCTGCCGCTTCGCCCAGCTGCGTATCGCCGCGCGGTAGTCATCGAGCGCCTGCTGATGATGCCCCAGGCGCCGCTCCGCCGTAGCGAGATGGAAGCGCATCTCGGCCTCATGGTGCACCTTCGCGCGCGGAAAGAGGCGCCTGGAGGTCGTCAGATAAGCACGAATCGCCGCCTGCGTCTTTCCCGGATCACCTTGGTCCCTACGCGCTATGGCGATCCCATAGGTGAGCTTGAGTCGCCGCCCACAGCGCGATCGCCAGTTGATGCTCGTCGCTCGGCTCGGGGTCTTGCACGTGACCTGAGCCTGCCGCAGAAGCTCGACATAGAGCTTGATCGCGCCCTCGAAGTCACCGGCACGCTCGAGCGCCCGGGCTCGCTGATACATGCGCGCGCTTCGCGAAGCGCTCTCGGGAGCGCCGAGGGCGGCCGCAGGCACCAGCAAGAGCGCGAATACCCATACCAGTCGAGATGCATCGTGCATGGTCGCTCCTCCGGATAGCGAGCGTTGGTCTCGCTTCCCCGGTCACAGCCTCTTCATCGAGTCACCAGATGTCCATCGGGTCGCCGCGATGTGGCTCGCCATGGTGTCGCTCGTCGCGACCTGACTTGTCGCCCTTGTTCCGTTTCTGTCGCGTCTTGCCTGCGCCGCGCGTCTTGCCTGCGCCACGCGTCTTGCCTGCGCCACGCGTCTTGCCTGCGCCACGCGTCTTGCCTGCGCCACGCGTCTTGCCTGCGCCACGCGTCTTGCCACGCGTCTTGCCTGCGCCACGCGTCTTGCCTGCGCCACGCGTCTTGCCTGCGCCACGCGTCTTGCCTGCGCCACGCGTCTTGCCTGCGTCCCCCGTCTTGCCTGCGTCCCCCGTCTTGCCTGCGTCCCGCGACGACAGCACGGGGCTCATCGTCGACGCGTCCGGCGACTCCTTCGTGGCGTCGTTCGCGACCCCTCGATCGTCGCTCGAGACTCTCGCGGCGGCTGGGCCCTCTGCCTTGCGGCCGGCCCTGGTGGGCGCAGAATCGACAGATGCGCCTCGCCACAGCCAGAGCCCCCCCGCGCCGAGCGTGACCAGCACCAGCGCGAGGCCGGCCAGCAGCGCCACCTTGCCGTGGCGTGTGGGCAGAACCAGCGCCGTGTCGACCTCCCCCACAACGCTGCGAAGGGTCGTATCACTGATCGCCGTCTCGCTGCCCCCCAGTCGCCACGATAACTCGGTTGTCTCTGTTTTCGCGCCTCGCGGCGAGGACGAACGAGCGACGCGCGACACCCCATCGCTCGCTCTCGTCGCCTCATCGCCGAGGGCCGCGCGAAAGCGCGTGAGGAGCTCTGTCGCGCTCCTTGGCCGAGCCGCCGGCTCCTTCTCGAGACAGGCCCCGACGACCTCGGAGACCGCCGCCGGCACGTCGGGAGCGAGCGCCTTCAGCGGCGGTGGTTCGGCCTTGATGTGCTGCGCCAGCAGCAACGCGGAGACGCCCTCGACGAAGGGAGGCCTGCCCGCGAGCATCAAATAGAGCATCACACCGAGCGAGTACAGGTCCGTTTGTGGGCAGACGTCCGACGCTCGCCCCGCGGCTTGCTCTGGCGAGATATAGATCGGCGTGCCCATGATCATCCCCGTCGAGGTCAGCCCAGAGCCCTGGGGCACCTCCAAGAGCTTGGCCAAGCCGAAGTCGAGGATCTTCAACCTCAGCGGCTCCCGATCGAGCACGAAGATGTTCTCCGGCTTGAGATCGCGATGAATCACCTCAGCGTCATGGGCAGCCTGCAGACCCGAGCAGATCTGCTCGAGATAGGGCAAGAGCTCGGCGACACTGAACCGCTTGCGTTCATCAAGCTCGGCCTGCAGATCTCGACCGCGCAAGAGCTCCATCAGGTAGTAGTGTCGACCATCCGGCAACGTGCCGAAGTCGTACACATCGATCACGTGATCGTTTTCGATCCGGGTCACAGCCTGAGCTTCGGCCAAGAAGCGCTGTGCGACCTGTTCGTGCTTGAAGAGATGAGGCGACAAGACCTTGAGAGCGACTCTCCGGCCGATTTGCGGATGCTCCGCCAGATAAACGGAGCCCATCCCGCCCTCGCCTATCTTCTCGCGGACGACGTAGTTACCGACCTGGCTTCCTTCTAGCGAGGACACTGTATCTTCCCCGACGCTCCTCTCACGCCAAGCACGGCTCTCTCGAGAGGCGTGAATCTCGAAGGGTGCAACCTCTCTTCGATTCTCACTCGACAAAAAGTGAACCGCGCTCCATCGGGCAAGTCAACCAATCGGCTCCTAGGTATTTCTTGCGGGGCTGGGCCCAGAGTCCAGGACCAGCGAGCTGTACTTCGTCGTACTCTCAGGAGCACCCCCACACAGTTGAGACCGAGCGGGGTGCTGAGCTGCCGAGCCGATTGCGTAGCCGAAGACATGAGCCGTACGGGTGCTACGGCGAACGTTCTGAGGCCTAGAGCGCTGATCCGCTCAGCGGACCGAGCTGCGCGAAGGATACGGAATCACGGCGTAGGAGCGAGAAGGGCCTGCTGGTAGCGCGCAACCGACGAGCGACAACCGCCGTGATGTCGCAGACCAGCGCGGCGACGGGAGGGAAGTTGGTCAGCGCTCTAGGAAGCGGCCGGCGGTGCTGTGCCCGGCGACGGGAGGACTGTGTGGGGGTGCTCCTAACCATCGTACAGGCGGTTAGCAGAGAGGGAGACCAAGGGCTTCGCCCCCGTACTAGGCGACGATGGCTCGACCATGCGTTTTCACCGCTGCCTCGCTCCTCGCGCTGATGGGAGCGCCCTTTCAGGCCTTCTCGCCCGTGGCGCCTGCCTCCGCAGCGCCGGCATCACAGGCCTTTGTCGTGGCCGGGCGTGCGGGAGAGCTGCCTAGCGATCGCCCAGTGGCCGCCCGCCTTGGCGAGAAGGTAACCGCCTGGGCGGTTCTGCGGCTGCACGAAGGGCGGCGCTGGCAGCTCTATTCGGACGCCCCCGCGCTGTCCCTCCGCCGGCGAAGGTATCGCCGTGGCCGTCGAGGCGCCGCGGGCTTGAAGCCGCTGTCGGCGTTGGGCCGGCTGCGCGTACGCTGGTGGCGCGTCGAGCCTCGACCACACCACGTCAAGACCAGACCGCCAAACCCGGGAAACCCCGCCTACTCCAACGCCCATCTCTTCGGCCCCAAACATGGCAGCTGGCTCGGCTACGACACTCTGGAGTACAAGGAGACGCCGATCTTCACGCCAGCGGCGAAGGCGACCCGCGCGGCCACGGCCTCACGTCTGGTCCTGAGCCGCACCAACCCGAGCCACGTCAAGGTCAACGTCAACGGCGGGCTGGGCACCATGCGCTACAAGGTCACCATCGAGCTCCTCGACCGCGGGCAAACGCTGGCCTCCTTTGGCAAAGATCGCGTGGGTAAGCGTGGCATCTCGCCGCGGGTGCTGCGGGTGACCTTTCGCAGCGGTGATGACTTCCCGGGCTATCTGCGAGGCTTTTTCAACGTGCCCAACGTCTTCGGCTCGGGCGGCCATGGACGACACCACCAGACCGACCTCTACCAGGGGGCTGACTGCGCAGATGTGATCGTCGGCGCGCTCCGAGCCGCCGGCGCTCGGGTGCCCTACACCTCTGCTCGTGGCTTGACGCGCTACACACGGCCGGTGACCCAGCGCTTGCTGCTTACCAAGAGCGGCGTGTTCACCACAGATGGCACGACGCCGGTCGCGCTGCGCTTCGGTGTGGCCCCGAACGCCGACCTCAGGTCAGGCGATATCATGCTGATCGACTACAAAGACTTCCAGGACTCGCCGCGCAGCTGGGATCACGTCGCGGTGCTCGACCACGACCGTGGCGTCAGAGGCCGCTTTGACCCTGCCGACCCGATCTTACACATGGGCTACCTCTATGGGCTGACGGAGAAGACCGCCGCCGGTGAGGCGCCGGCCTATGTCCAGTTCCTGCGGCTGCGGCTGCGCTATCGTCGCGCTATCGACCGCCACCGAAGACGTCTCCGTCGCCTCGACGCTCGCCGGCGCAGACGCGCTGGTGTTAGCTGACGGACGAGCAACGAAGCCAACGGAGTTCAGGAGGGAGGGTCTTTCATCCGGCTCCGTCATGCCGATCGTCTTATGGCGCGGGATAGCGGCCCAAGGGTTCGTTGCATCGCGCGCTCCCACCGATCGCTGAGCGCCGGGGCTCGACGTTGACTAACGTGCTCACCACTTGCCTCGAGAATTCGGCCCAGGTGCGACCGCCGAACGAGCACCGGATCCTGGCAAGGGCGAGGTTCGCACCCTCGTACCAGTCGGTCCCAGCGTCACGGTGTCCTAGAGCGCTGATCAGCTTACCGGACCGAGCTGCGCGAAGGATGCGGAATCACGGCGTAGGAGCGAAAAGGGCGCCTGCTGGTAGCACGCAACCGACGAGCGACAACCGCTGTGATGTCGCAGACCAGCGCGGTGACGGGGGGAGTTGCTCTGCGCTCTAGCCTGCGTGCAGGCCAACCCCACCATCGTCTTCATCAACGGCCTCCGCTGTCGAATAGAAGACAGCCTTCGTCAATTCCCGGCCATGACAAGGCGCTTGAGGCTCACAGAACGGTTACCCGCCGGGCACCACGTGGATCCCCACCAGCCGCAGGATGTCGATCAGCTCGCTGCGCGCTGGCTCCGACTCCATCTCGACCTGCTGACGCAGGATCGGGAAGAAGTCGCGGTTGTCGAAGGACAACAGCAGGCGCCTGGCCGTGCCGCGCAGCGGCTCCTGCTCGTGGCGCAGCACCTCCACCAGGAAGTCACCGACCTCTAGCGACGGGATGTGCCCCAGGCTCTCGAGCGCCGTCGCGCGAACCTCGGTGTCCTGGCTCTCGCGAAAGATCCGCACCAACGGATCGAAGGCGTGGTTGAAGTGAAGCCGCCCCAGCGCCTCGATCGCCGACTCCTTGACCAACGTGTCCATCGACTCGAGGCCGCGGGCTAGCACGGTGAAGGTGCGCTTGAAAAAGAGGAAGCGCAGCGCCCGCATCACGCCGCGCTGCACCCGCACGTCCTCGTGCTCGAAGAGCGCCTCGAGGGGGCTGAGCACGGGATAGATCTGCAGGTCACCGAGACCCTCGGCGATCATCGCCAGGCCGGCGGCGGTCTGGCCGCCGCCCTCGAGCAGGACCAGCATCACGTTCAGCGCGCGGCGGCGCACGACGTCTGGGTAGCGCATGTCGCCGACCACCGCCGCACAGACCGCCTCCGGATCACCGCCGTGCTCCCACTCCATCAGGTCCATGTACCAGATCTCGGGATAGGCGTGGGGCTGGCGCAGGTACTCGGGGAAGGGCTCGACCTCCCTGCCGCAGCTGACGCCGATGTAGCGCGCCGCGATCCGCGCGTAGCGCTCGCGCTTTTTTTGAGCCAGGTCGAGCCGGGCGAGGCAGCGATAGGCCTTTCCTACCGCCTGGTAGTCGCCAACGGCGTTCTCGCACTCCACCGCCGCGAGGTAGCAGTTCTCGGCCATCTCCGCGGCGGCGCCGTCACCCTGCGCCTTCTCCGCGGCGCGGGTCCAGGTCTCCGCCGAGGCCTTGAGGTAGTAGCCGTCGTAGATCATCCCCGTGCGCCGGCAGTACTCGGCGGCCTCGCGGTAGAGCGACGCCGCGGCCTGGTATTCGCGGCGCTGGTTCGCCTCTCGCAGGAAGTCCTCGTAGTACTGCAGGGCGTAGTACTTGAGGTTGTCCTCCTTGAGGATCCGCACGCAGTTGATGAAGCCCTCGGCGAGGTTCTCAAAGGCTCCAGAGCGGCGCCCGAGCTCGAGCAGGATCTGATAGCAGTCGAAGGCTCGCTCCCGACGACCGGCGGTCTCGAAGGCGTCGGCTGCCTCCTCGAGCAGCCGCTGCGCCGTGACCAGGTGCGCGCTGCCCGAGTCGTCCGAGAGCTTCAGACAGCAGGCGCCGAGGTTGAAGTAGACCAGCGCCTCCTCATAGAGAAACGAGCGCAGCCGCGGCGAGCCGCGCAGCTGATCCCAGCAGTCGCGCGCCGAGGCGAAGGCCGCCCGCGCCCGCTCCGGGCTGCTCGCCCGCTCGTCGTCGCCGGCCTTCTCGTAGCAGATCGCCGCCAGCACCAGCTTGTCTGCGCGCTGGTAGAGCTCGGCCGCGGCGTGGTAGCGCTGCTGCTGCTGGAGCACGCGGGCGCGATGCAAGCTCTGCTGCTGATCGAGCAGCACCGCCGCGTCGTCGAAGTGCTGAAGGTAGAGGTAGATATAGGCGGCCTCTCGAGGCCGGGAGACGCGCGAGAACGCCTCTGCCAGCCCGCGGAGCCAGCTGTCGTACTCGGGCTCGATCGTATGGGTCTCGCGGCAGAGCTGCCGATAGAGGTCGATCGCCTGATCGAGCTGCCCTCGGTCGAGCAGCGCCCTCGCGCGCTTGCCCTTGCTATGCAGATCCAAGCTCGCGCTCCAGGCTCTCGAGGATCGATGAGTCGATCTCGTCGGTGCTGCTCCTCGGCGTGGCGACGGTCTCGGCGCCCTCGGCGTCCGGCGCCGCGTCGTCGACGATCTCCAGCGCCCGATCGACGGAGCGCTCTCGCGACGAGAGCACGTCGGCGTCGACGATCTGATGACGGTGCATCGCCGTGAGGTAGTCGAGATGTAGGCTCGACGAGGGCAGGATGAACACGCCGTAGAGCTGCGCGATCTGGGCCAGCTCTTGCACCACGTCGACGCCGATATGGCATTGCCCGTGGGTAATGAAGTAAAGCAGCAGCTGCCGCTCCTCCTGCCGATGGAGCCGGTTCAGCTCGCCGAGCAGCTGCCGAAAGACGCGCCCGTAGTTGCGCCCGCGCTCGGAGCGAAACGAGAGCATATGGGGCACCGCCGCCTCGCTGTTGCCGCTGATCCGCAGCACGTCGTAGAGCCGGCTGTCGAAGAAGCGCAGCCAGACCTCGTTGCCCTGCAAGGTCAGCTTCTTGGCCAGTGTCAGCGCCAGGCCGCGAGCGAAGACCTCCCGCTCGCCGCGCATCGAGGCGCTCGAGTCGACCAGCATGTAGTGGAGGCTGCGCTCCTCCAGGCGCTGCTTCTCATGGCCGTAGTAGTAGAGCTCGTCGTCGATCACCTTCTGGATGAAGATGTCGTCGTCATAAGCGAACTCCGAGAGCACGATAGAGTCGACGCTGCCGTGGCGCTCGATGGAGGCGTAGCCGTCAACAGAGAAGGTCTGTACGCCGCTCTGACGGCGCGTCTCGAGCACCGAGGGCAAAAGCTCCATCGAGAAGTTCACCACGCCGTTGGCCTCCGGCGAGGAGAAGACCGACAGCAGGTCGGCGATGTCCATCACGCCGCCGAAGGCGCCGCCCTCCCTGAACATCCCCAGCAGGCGCAGGGTGTCGAGGTCGATCTGCTCGACCGCCGTGAGCAGGAAGAGCTGGGACTGCACGAGGTGATGCAAGAGCGACGACACCGGCGTCGGGTCGAAGTCTGCGAAGTGCGCCTGCTCGTCGGCGTCGAGGTAGATCCCCGGGTCGAGCGGCAGCTCCGTCGCGCCAACCCACAGTCGGTTACCTCGCCAGCGCTGCTGCAGGTCTCCGAGCAGCTTCGACAGCAGCACCGCCATCAGATCGTCGCGCAGACGCCAGGCCGCGGCGGCCTCGGCGAGGTCGCTCTCGGCGACCTGGCGCAGCATCGCGGCGTAGGCCGAGATCAGCTGCTCGTCGAGCGCAACCTCGCCCTGCTCCCGCACCTGCTCCAGATCGATATGTCCCGAGCCGGCGAGGACCTGCCCGAGGTCGTTGACCACGAAGAGCGGCAGCGGCACGCCGAGGCGCAGCATCGTATTATGCCACGCGGCCGCGCGGACCATGCCCATCGCGTTGTCCGGCACCACGGGGCTCGCCACCAGCGTGCCGATCTGACGCGCCAGGTAGCTCCGGCGCATGTCCTCCGGGACAGGCATCTGCTCCTCAGGCGAACTTCGACGACGAGAAGACGCTGTCGAGCAGCTGGTCGACCTGCGACACCATCCGCCGCGCCGTCTCGTTGTCGATCGACACCAGCGCGCTCTTGATCTCGTTGAGGTTCTTCAGCTGCGAGAAGAGCTGAATATCCGAGAGATCCTGGCCGGTGGTCAGCAGGTCGCGGATCATCTCCAGCTCGGCGAGGAGCTCGTCGAGGCCCGCCGTCGGGCCGATGAAGCGGCGCTCCTCGGGATGCTCGCGGTAGTAGCGGTCGATCACCGGCGAGACGATCTCGGCGAGGATCTCGACCTGGTCGAGGTTGTTCCAGATGTGTTTGAGCACGAAGAAGTCAGCGTCGCAGGGGGCCGTGCGCCCATCGAAGATCGCGCTGGCCGCGAAGAGCTTCGTCAGCTTGACCACGCGCCGATCGCTGACGCTGATGCCCTCGGAGCGAATCTGGAAGATCAGCCCTTTGTAGGTGGTGATGAACGCCTCGGAGAAGCGCATGAAGCTCGCGAAGCTGCGGTGGGTGCTGTGGAGCACCTCCGCCGAGAGCAACGCCTGCTGCTCGCCTAGGTTGCCGGTGAGCTGGGCGATCTCGTGGGCCACGCCGCGCTGCACCAGGTTGGCGAAGTGGTAGGAGTCGAGGTTGTCGGATTGCACGCGTAGCAGGAAGCGATCGAAGATCGCGTGGAGGTCGTCGTCGTTGGGGACCTCGTTGGAGGCGCCAAAGACCGAGAGCAGCGGGCATGAGAGCACGTTGCGTCCGTTGGCGTAGCGCCGCTCATTGAGCAGCGTCAGCAGCGAGTTGAGGATCGCGCTGTTGGCCTTGAAGACCTCGTCGAGAAAGACGATCTCCGCCTCTGGCAGCATCCCGTCGACCCGGCGCCGATACTCCCCGGAGCGGAAAGCCATCATATCCACCGGGCCGAAGATCTCGTTGGGCTCGGTGAAGCGCGTCAGGAGGTACTCGAAGTAGTTGGCGTCGATCAACCGGGCCAGGGCCCGGATCAGCGCGCTCTTCGCCGTGCCAGGGGGGCCAACGAGGACCATATGCTCCCCGGCGAGCACGCTGACGATCATCAACCGGATGATCTCCTGCTTGTCGAGAAACATCCGATCGATGGAGCGGGCGGTCTCCTGCAGCTGGGCAGCGAGGTACGGGTGGGGATAGGACGCGGTCGGGGGCATGTGATCATTCGCCTCGATTCAGAGAGCCTGGTTCAGGTGACGGCAGAGGACCTCGACGTCGTCGCCGTCGAGTCCCTCCAAGGTGGTGGCGAGCAGCTGCTCTACCCGGTGAGCGGTCTGCTCGTCGCCGAGCCGCGACGGCGGCGGGAGCACCCGGGCGCGGCGGCAGAGGGCGACCAACCCGAACAAGGAGGCCATGGGGTCGTGGATCGTCGTCGCGTCGCTCTGCTCGTTGCTCTCGACCAGACAGGAGCAGACGACGAGGTAGTAAAAGAGGTTGGCCAGCAGCCGCAGCACGGCGCGCTGCGCGGCGCGCTCCGGCTGGCTCGACTCCTCCGAGGCCAGCGTCAAGAGCTCCCAGAAGCTGCGCGCCAGCGCTGGCCCCGTGGTGTCGAGGCCCTGCTGGAGGTAGACGTAGGCGAGCGCTCGGCAGACCCGCGGCCGCAGCAGGTAGGCGACGAAGGGGCGCCAGCGCAGCGCGGGGAAGGGGCGCGTGACGGTCAAGAGCGCCGTCAGCGGGCTGGCCGCGAAGAGCGCCTCGATCAGGCTCCGCTGCTCTCGCGTCAGGGTCTCGTCGGCGAGCCAGAGCACAGGCTCCTCGAGGCGCTGTACCCGGCGCAGGCTCCCCCAGCGCAGCAGCCGCGCGGGCGGGGTCTGCCCGCGAAACCGCCGCCGGCCGACCCAGAAGCGCACCTCGACGTCGGTCCGCGTCAGCTGCGGGAGGTTACAGAGCAGCGTATGCCGCGCCACCAGCTCGGCCTCGTCACGCGGCGGCGGCACGTCGAAGCACCAGCGGATGAAGGCGCAGAGCTGCTCGAGGCGGGCGGCGCGGACCGTCCAGCGCTCGCGCTCCGGGTGGCCCAAAAAGAGCGTATTGTGCAGCCCGACGAGCATCCGCCTCGACACCCCGTCGAGGGGCGTGCTCACCGGCGTCGGCCAGCTCGCCTGGGCGTGGGCCAGCCGCAGCGACTCTACCCGCACCAACACGTCTCCAGGGCTCGCCGCCTCCGCGGCCAGCGCCGTCAGATCGCTGACGTCGAGCGGTCGACCCACGTGAAGCTCTCCGCCCGCGATGAGAGGCAGGGCGAAGTCCGAGAGGAACTCATCGGGTAGCAGCGCGCTCATTCGACTCCCGGCGGCTCGCCCTCTCCGGCCGAGGTCAAGAGCCGCTGCTCGTCATCGGCTTCGGCGGGCAGCGCGCCGTCGAAGCGCCAGAGCGGGAACAGGCCGATCTCGTCGTTGAGCAGCGCCAGGGACTCGATCTCGGGGGCCGCCGGGAGCAGCGTCGTGCTCCCCTCGCGCACCACTACCTGCGCCAGCGAGTGGCGCCCCAGAGGCGCAAAGTCAGCGCGGTTGAAGCGCAGCGGCTCCGGCTCGTCGCGGCGAAAGAAGAAGAGCTGATTGGCGATCGCGCCGAGGTGCTCGCGGAGCACGTCCGGCGCCACGCGGGGCAGCAACGAGAGACCCTGCGGGATGAACACGCCAGGGGCCAGGGCCCAGAACATCTCACCCAGCGGCACGAAGTCGACGCCCGTTTCGGCGAGGAGATAGATGAAGTCGTCGGTGACGCAGATACCGTAGCGCGCCAACACCGGCGGCGGGAGCAGGTAGATCAGCCGCTTGAGCCGCTCCCCCTCCGTTGCGGGGATGCGCGAGGCTACCAGCGGTGGCTGGGCGCCGCTGACGGGGACCAACCTCAGGGGCACCTTCACGTCCTCAGCCGCGGCAGGCGACGCCTCGGCGCGGACGATCTCCGACAGCGGCCCGAGCTCGACCAGCGTGTTGGCGTCGACGAACTGCGGGGGTCGAGAGAGGATGTCGAGGCGATCCTGCGCGCCTGAATAGAGGTAGAACTGCTCGTCGTCGAAGACGCTGCTGCAGGACGTCAACTCGAAGGGGTGACGATACCCGAGCTCTACGGCGACGTTGTCGACCTTGACCCGCAGCACCTCGACACCTGGCGTCGACGAGAAGAGCTGGGCCATGCGCTCCGGTAGGTCTTCACAGCGCAAGAGGAAGACCCGCTCGAGATCGCGCCCCGGACCAAGGGGGATCTCGGCGGCGGCAGCGGCACAGCGAACTCCGTTTCGATGCAGGTAGGTCAACACGGGCCGAAAGAGGCCGCGGACGACCCGGAGCAGCGCCGTCTCGCTGGGGGCGAGGGCGTCGCTTCGCTCCTGTGTCAACGAGAGGGTCTGGGTCATCCGCGCGAAGTCGAGGGCGCGCTCCTCTCCGTAGACCTGGACGAAGTCGCTCGCGTAGAGCACAACGTCCCCGGCGCCAGCGTGGAGGGTGTCGACGTCGTAGCCGAGCGGGGAGCGGGTGTCGCGGTATTTCACGAAGTGCTTCGCCGACCCGGTGAAGGTCATGCCACCGATCAGCGCGGCCACCGCGGCGACGCTGTCCGCAGCGAAGCTCGACCCCACCGGCAATTGCACCAGCAGCTCGCGGCTCGATAGAGGCGTTCGGACCTGCACGATCCGCAACGCCGGCAGCAGCTCGTCGAGGCTCATCTTCTCCGAGAGGCCGCGAAAGAGCCCCACGACGCGATCGATCGAGGGCAGCAGCACCATCACGTAGCGGCCGAGCGCTACGCCACGGGCGTCGGGGGCCAACCCGGGGGCGACAAAGCGGGTCTGATTGGCTGCGACGTGCTCGAGCATGTGGCGAAAAAAATACGCTTTTTGGGCGATCGGTTCAAGGGAACCGCCCGCTGTTCGTGCCAGCCCCGACCTCATGGTCAACGCCGCTGGCCCTTGGTATCGTGTTCGAGGCCGTGTAGCCTCCTGGCAGGTCTCACGCGGCCCTTGGCGAGAACGATGGGATTGTTTCAGCGCCTCTTCTCCTCCGAATACCGCAAGGCCGTGGCGGCCGAGGCGGCGGGCGACTTCCTCGCCGCCGCGCGCTCCTACGCCCTCTGCGGCGAGCCGTCGAAGGTCAGCGACATGCATCTGGCCCAGGCGCGGCGAGAGTCGACCCTCGAGGGGCGGATCCGCTCGCTGCGAAACGCCCTCGACTTCGCTGGCGCCGAGGATGACGAGGCCGCCCGTGGCCGGCGATCGCTGGTGCAGCGGCTCCTCGCAGAGGCCCTGCGACGCCAAGGTCAGCGCCTCGGCGCGGTCACCAACGAGGGCCGACAAGCGACGCTCGAGGCCGCGGAGTGCTTCGTCGTCAGCCGCAGCTTCGAGGTTGCTGGCGAGGTCTTCCTCGAGGCGGGCGACGTGCAGCGGGCCGTCGACGCCTTCAGCAAGGCGGGCATGATCGAGCGCGTCGAGGCGCTCCTCGCCGAGCTCGACCAGCAACAGAGCCGCGACAGGGAGGTCGACACGGCCTTCAAGGACTACGAGATCTATCTCCGCGGCGGCCAGCGCGACCTCGCCGCGGACGCCCTGCGACGCTGCGTCGAGGCGGCCGAAGAGAAGGGCGAGTACCGTCGTCTCTACGCCCAGCTCGAGGCCCGGCTGCTGCGGCGAGCGCGGATCGAGCTCGAGATCGGCGGGCAGCCTCTGTGGGTCGTCGGCCTGGACGCGATGGTGATCGGCCGAGATCCGGACTGCGAGATGATCGTCCGCGGCCCCTCCGTCTCGCGGCGTCACGCCCGGATCCTTCGCGCCGAAGGAGCGCTCTGGCTCGAGGACGCGGGCAGCCGCAACGGCACCTTGTTGGGCGGGCTGGCGCTTGGGGGCCGGGTGCCGCTGCCACGGTCAGCGGAGATCGGCCTCGGTGAGAGCGCGGCGATCGCCGTCGAGCGGATCGGCGCTGCTCAGCTCTCGCTGCGCGTGACCCGCGGGATGGACCGCGACAAGCGCCTCGTATTGGTCGAGCCCTCCGAGCCCCTCGAGCTCCCCGCGGTCGATCCAGCCCTGCCCCCGCTGAGGCTGAGCTTCGAAGATGGCCGCCCCTGGCTCGCCGCTCTCAGCGGGACCTTGACCCTCGACGGTCAGCGCGTGATCGACGTCGTGCAGGCGATCGTCGACGACGAGCTCGAGGTCGAGGGCGCGCGGCTGCGCGTGCTCGGAGGCTGACCGTGTCGTTTTGGCGCCGCATCTTCGGCAAGCTCCGCGGCGGAGACGACGCCAACCAGGCCGCCGAGGCGACGACGACACAACGGCAGCGCCTGCTCGACAGCCCCGACGAGAGCGACGCCCCTGCCCCGTCGGATCCACTCGCCCTCTGCTCGCCGGAGGCGCCTCGCGCCAGCTCCGCGGCTGAGCGGCGCCTCGAGACGATCATCGCCGACCGGCGCGACGCGCCGCGAGCTGCGTCACCTGGCCTCGAGGCCGACCTGCTCCAGCTGATCGATTCTCTGATCCACGAGGGACAGCTACGGCGAGCTCGTGAATACCTGCTCCGCCTGCTCCACCTGCTGCCCCAGCTCAGCGGCCTCTCCCTTGCGCTGGCCGAGATGGACTACGACCAGCGCCGGCTCGAGCAGGCCCTGCCTCGGCTCGAGAGCCTGCTGAGCGAGCCGAGGCATGCCCTGCGAGCGAACTTCCTGCTCGGCGATCACCACCGCCGCGAGGCCAACCTCGCCCGCGCCTTGCGCCACTTCGAGGAGGTGCTGGCGCGCGACTTCAGCTATCCCCGCGCCCGCGCTCGCGCCGAGGCCATTCGCGACCAGCTCGACCGCCCCATCGCAGCGGCGGCGCCGACGATCATCGGCGACCGGGAGCTCGGCGCCAGCGGTCGCTACGTGCTCCAACGCGAGCTCGGACGCGGCGGCGGCGGGACGGTCTACCTCGCCACCGACGGCAACCTCGGCCGCTCGGTGGCGATCAAGATCCTCCACCCCCACGTCGCGCGGCTGGCCAGCGCCCGCACCCACCTCTTTTGCGAGGCGCGCATCGCAGCCTCGCTGCCCCACCCGCAGATCGTCGCGATCTATGACCTGGACGAGCGGCTCAACTTGGTGGCGATGGAGTACTGCCGCGGCGGGACCCTGGCCGACGTCCTCACCGCAGAGCGCGTGTCGTCCCCCCTCTCTCCAGCCCTACGCCTCGAGCGGGCCCTTTGGCGCCTCGCCGAGATGTCGGACATCCTCGACGCGGTGCACCACGCCGGCATCGTCCACCGAGACATCAAGCCCGCCAACTGGCTGCTTCGAGGTGACCGCGGCCTCGAGCGCGCGCCGCTGGTGCTCAGCGACTTCGGTATCGCCCACGCGCAGCTCGAAGGCGAGACGGAGGAGCTCGCCGGCACTCGCACCTACATGCCACCAGAGCAGCGGCGCGGCGCCGCCCCGGACGCCACCGTCGACCTCTACGCCACCGGCGTCGTCTTCGTCGATCTCGTCTGCGGGCGGGCGGCCCTCACACCCGATCAAGCGCTCCAGGGGGCGCCGGTGCTCGAGGTCTCTGGAAACCGCGAGGCCCTTCGCCGCGGCGTGAGCGTCGAGCTGGCTGACGCCGTGGAGCAGCTGGCCGGCGACCTGCTCTGCGCCGACCCGGCCCGGCGCGCCGCCGACGCGGCGCGAGTCGGGACCCACGCCCGAGAGCTCGCAAGAGCCTGCGCCGACGCCTACAGCCGCGATCAGCTCGCCGCGGAGCTCGAGCGACGGGCGGGCCCCGAGCCGCGCCCTGCGGAGGTCGAGCGATGGCTCGAGCAGGCGCTGCTCGCGCTGGCGAAGGCCCCCTCGGGCGCGTAGACTCCCAGCCTTGTCAAAGGAGAGCCCAGACCCCATGAGACGTACCCTCGCGCTGCCGCTTCTCATCACCGCCACGCTCACCACCACCGCCTGTGAGAAGGTCGAGCCGATCACCACGGCCTGGTCCGACGACTTCGAGCGCAGCGAGCTCGGGAGCGACTGGCATAACACCGGCGGCCCCTACCGCATCGATGGCGGCAAGCTGAAGATCAAGGGAGCCTACAACAAGCCGCTTTGGCTCAAGCGGCCGATCCCCCGCGACGCCGAGATCAGCTTCGACGTCCGCTCCGACAGCCCCTCGGGCGATATCAAGGTCGAGGTCTGGGGCGACGGAAAGACCTTCGCCACCCACCGCGGCTCGTACCTCGCGTCGAGCTATGTGTTTATCTTTGGTGGCTGGGGTAACTCGATCTCGGCGCTCTGCCGCCTCGACGAGCACGGCAAGGACCGCAAGGAGAAGCGCGGCGTCAAGGTGCAAAAGGGGAAAACCTACCGCTGGGTGATCCGGCGCAAGGGCAGCAAGGTCAGCTGGTCGATCGACGGCGAGCCCTTCCTCGAGCTGGACGACACAGCCCCCCTTGAAGGGAAAAACCACGCGCACTTTGGCTTCAACAACTGGGCGTCCGACCTCACCTTCGACAACCTAAAGATCAGGCCACTATAGCTCATCCTCGGCGGCGGCTTCGCCGACGACAGCGAGGCCCCGGGCGCTGTCGTGGCCAACCAAGCGACGACTCCTATCCCTATTCGCGCCTCTCACGCGCTCCTCTTGCCCAGCGTTCGTTTCCCAGGGCGTAGGTGCGAGGTCCTGGCTTGGATGAGGCGAAGTGGCATGCTAGCGTCGTTTTCCGATCGGTTAGCAGGAGTCATTCGTTGTCATCCGATCCCATCGATTCGGATCCTCGAATCGAAATCAAGGCCCTCCAAGAGCGCATCTCAGCGCTCGAGGAGCGACGAGACCGCGACGCCGCCTTGATCCAGAAGCTGCAGGCCGCGTTGACCAACGATCTCGGCTCCGATAGCTGGCTCGCGATCTGCGACAGCGACGGTCGGATCCAGCGCGCGAGCTCGGCCGTAGAGCAAGCCAGCGGCTTCAGCCTCGCCGAGATGCGGGGCCACAAGCCCAGCGAGCTCTGGAGCTCAGGCCAGATGGACGACAACACCTATCGCGAGCTCTGGACGTCGCTCGAGCGAGGCGAGCCTTACCGCAACGTCTTTGTCAACCGGCGCCGCAACGGCGAGCTCTTCTTGGTTGACCAGACCATCGCGCCCGTGCACGCCGAGGTCGGCGAAGAGGGTGACGTCGCGCGGGGCCAGGTCACCAGCTACATCGCCATGGGCCGCGAGCTGAAAGACCTCAACGAGATGGCGCGAGGGTTGCGCTACCTCGCCCTAGTCGACCCGCTGACCGAGCTGCCCAACCGCACGCTCTTCAACGATCTCGCTAGCCGCGCCATCGCCAGGGCTCGGCGTCAGGAGCGTCTGCTCGCGATCGTGGTCGTCGACGTCAACCGCTTCGTCTACGTCAACGAGCGCTTCGGCGTGGAGATCGGCGATCAGGTGCTCGTCCGGGTCGCCGAGCGGCTACGCGTCCTCGCCGGTGAGGCCAACGTCGTCGCTCGCGTTGGCGGCGACGAGTACGCGGTGCTGCTCTCCGATGTCGACAGCGTCGAAGACGTCGTGCTCTTCGCCGACCGGGCGCGGCACGAGCTGGCGTTGCCGCTGACGATCGGCGAACACGAGGTGCTCCTCACGGTCTGCGTGGGCGTCTCCGTGTGCCCCGACGACGGCGACTCCACCGAGCAGCTGGTCTCCCACGCCTCGATGGCGCTCTCCAAGGCGCGCCGTCGGGGCCGCGGCGAGTGTGTGTTCTTCAAGGAGCGGATGAACAGCGAGGCCGTCGAGTTCCTCGCGCTGAAGGAGGGGCTCTACACTGCACGCCAACGAGATCAGTTCGCCATGCATTTCCAGCCCTACTTCTGCCTGCGCACCCAGAGCCTCGCCGGGGTCGAGGCGCTCGCTCGGTGGCACTCCGACTCACTGGGTTGGGTCTCCCCATCGCGCTTCATCCCGGTGCTCGAGGACACGGGCTTGATCAAGGATGTTGGGCATCTCCTTCTCGAGAAGGCCTGCGCTCAGCTGAAGCGCTGGCGCGACGCGGGCCTGGACGTGCCGATGGCGATCAACCTCTCGCCGCAGCAGGTCGGCGACGAGGACCTGCTTGTCGATCTCCTCTCCGCGGTAAAACGACACGGACTCCAGCCCGCCGATCTCGTGCTCGAGATCACCGAGACCACGGTGATGGACGACATCGACCAGGCCTCCGAGCTGCTCCGCCAGCTCAAGCGTCATGGCTTCGCGGTCGCGGTCGATGACTTCGGCACCGGCTACTCATCGCTGAGCTACCTGCGCCAGCTCCCCGTCGACGTGCTGAAGATCGACCTCTCATTCATTCGCGAGCTCACCGGCGGGGGCGAAGCCGCCAAGATCGTCAACGCCGTGATCTCGATGGCGCACGGCCTCGAGCTGCGCACCGTGGCGGAGGGGGTCGAGTGCGACGAGCACCTCGACGTGCTGCTCGACCTCGGCTGTGACGCCGGACAAGGCTACCTCTGGAGTCGCCCCCTGGCCGCCGAGGCGTTCGCGCAGCAGTTCGCGAGCTGCTTCGAGTCCAAGACGTCAGCTCCTCCATGACCCATCACAAGAGCAGCGACCCATGTCCGAACACGACGAAGACCTGCCAGAGTCGATCGAGGACCTGCCGGAGTCGATCGAGATCCCGATCGACGGGACCCTCGACCTGCACCACTTCTCTCCGCGGGAGATCAAAGACCTGATCCCAGACTACCTCGCGGAGTGCCGCGCGGCCGGAATCCTCGAGGTGCGGTTGATCCACGGCAAAGGGACGGGGGCGCTGCGTCGAGGCGTCGAGGGCGTGCTAACGGGGCTCCCCTACGTCAAGAGCAGCCGAGGCGCCCAGCAGGTCCAGGGAGGCTGGGGCGCCACCATCGTCGAACTCGAGCGCTCCTAGAGCGCTGACCAACTGACCTCCCATCGCCGCGCTGGTCTGCGAAATCACAGCGGTTGTCGCTCGTCGGTTGCGTGCTACCAGCAGGCGCCCTCCTCGCTCCTACGCCGTGATTCCGCATCCTT
>PDPC01000165.1 GCA_002747355.1 Pseudomonadota bacterium
GCGCCTGCTGGTCGCACGCAACCGACGAGCGACAACCGCTGTGATGTCGCAGACCAGCGCGGCGATGGGAGGTCAGTGGGTCAGCGCTCTCGAGCGCTGCCAACAGCGGACGCTACGCTCGGACGCTGGGTCGCGCCCTCTTGCGGGTCGCCTTCGTGCCGCTGGTGGTCGTCTTCACCTCGCTTCTCACCGTCGGGCCGTTGCGCTTCGCCGTCGTGCCGTTGCGCTTCGCCGTCGTGCCGCTGCGCTTCGCCGTCGTGCCGCTGCGCTTCGCCGTCGTGCCGTTGCGCTTCGCCGTCGCGCCCTTGGTCGTCGCCTTCGCCTTGCGCTTCGCCGTCGCGCCCTTGGTCGTCGCCTTCGCCTTGCGCTTGGTCCTCGAAGCACCCGTCGTCTGCCCCCCCAGCGCCGTCGCCAGAAACGCCGCCGTCGCCGAGGCCGTGTCGGCCGCGACCTGCTCCGGGGTCCCCTCGCAGACGATGCGGCCGCCCGCGTCGCCTCCGGCCGGGCCGAGGTCGATCACCCAATCGGCGCATTTGATCACGTCGAGGTTGTGCTCGATCACCACCACCGTGTTGCCGCTCTCCACCAGCCGCTCGAGCACGCCGAGGAGCTTGCGGATGTCGTCGAAGTGCAGCCCCGTCGTCGGCTCGTCGAGCACGTAGAGCGTGCGCCCCGTGCTGCGCTTGGCGAGCTCGCGGCTGAGCTTCACTCGCTGCGCCTCGCCCCCCGAGAGGGTCGGGGCCGGCTGCCCGAGGTGGATGTAGTCGAGCCCCACGTCGGCCAGGGTCTGCAGGATCCGCCGGATCCTTGGATGCGCCGAGAAGAGCTCCAGGCCCTCCTCGACGCTGGTGTCGAGGATGTCGGCGACGTTGCGCCCCTTATAGCGCACCTGCAGCGTCGCCTCGTTGTAGCGGCGGCCCTTGCAGACCTCGCAGGGGACGTAGACGTCGGAGAGAAAGTGCATCTCGACGCGCTTGACGCCGTCGCCCTCGCATGACTGGCAGCGCCCGCCGGTGACGTTGAAGGAGAAGCGCCCCGGCTTGTAGCCCCGAGCCCGCGCCTTTGGGGTCTGGGCGAAGAGCGCTCGGATCTCGTCGAAGAGCTTGGTGTAGGTCGCCGGGTTCGAGCGTGGCGTGCGCCCGATCGGCGACTGATCGATGTGAATGATCTTGTCGATCTGCTCCAGGCCCTCGATCGCCCGATGGGCGCCGACCTGCGCGGTGCTGCCGTGGAGCTTGCGCTTGATCGCGGGATAGAGGATCCCCGTCACCAGGGAGCTCTTCCCCGCCCCGCTGACCCCCGTCACCGCCGTGAGGGTGCCCAAAGGAAACGCCGCGTCGACGTCCGCGAGGTTGTTTTCCCGCGCGCCGAGCACGCGGATCGAGCGCTCCGACGTGCGCCGCGTCTCCGGGATGGCGATGCGCTCTTTGCCGCCGAGGTAACGCCCGGTGAGGCAGCCCGCCCGACGCAGCTGCGCCGGCGTGCCGTGGAAGACCACCTTGCCGCCGAGGCGCCCCGCCCCCGGGCCGAAGTCGATCACGTAGTCGGCCGCCTCGATGGTCTCCTGATCGTGCTCGACCACCAGCACCGAGTTACCCACGTCGCGCAGCCGCTGCAGCGTCTCGATCAGCCGCCGGTTGTCCTTCTGGTGCAGCCCGATGGAGGGCTCGTCGAGCACGTACATCACCCCTGAGAGCTCGCTGCCGAGCTGGCTCGCCAGGCGGATCCGCTGCGCCTCGCCGCCCGAGAGCGAGGGCCCCGGTCGCGCCAAGGTGAGGTAGTCGAGGCCCACGGCGCAGAGGAAATCGAGGCGGGCGTTGATCTCCTTGAGCAGCTCCGTCGCGATCAGGGCGTCGGCGCCCTCGAGGCTGAGCTCGTGAAAGTGGCGGTTGGCGCCACCCACGGGCATCGCCGCCACCTCGGCGAGGTCGCAGCCACCGACGCGCACGGCGAGGGCCTCGCTGCGCAGGCGCCGACCTCCGCACGCCGCGCAGTCGCGGTTGGAGAGGAAGCGCTCATAGTACTCGCGCATCTGCTGCGACTTGGTCTCGTGGTAGCGCCGCATCAGGGTGTTGAGCACGCCCTCGAAGCGCGTCTGCCAGCTGCCGCCGCCGCCGCTCTTGCCCTTCCAATGCACCTGCACCCGGCGGTTGCCGGCGCCGTAGAGCACCAGCGTCTGATGCTCTGGATCGAGCTGCTGCCAAGGCTTGTCGAGGTCGACGCCGAAGGTGTCGCGGAGCCCAACGAAGAGGCTGTAGGACCAACCGCTGCCGCGCTCCATGATCGAAGCCCAGGGATCGATCGCCCCGCCGCGGATCGAGAGCCTGGGATCCCGGATCACCAGCTCCGGATCCATCTCCAGCGTCTTGCCCAGCCCATTGCAGCTCGGGCACATCCCTAGCGGGCTGTTAAAGGAGAACGACTGCGGGCTCAGCTCTGGCAGGCTGATCTCGCAGGTGGTGCAGTAGCGATGCTGCGAGAAGCGCCAGGGCTCGACGTCGGGGTCCTCCGCCGGCACGACCACCAGGTTGCCCTCCCCTTGCTCGAGGGCCTGCTCCACCGAGTCGGTGAGGCGCGAGCGCGGCGCGGTCGACGGCTCGAGGCGATCGATCACCAGCTCGACGCTGTGCTTGCGCTTCTTGTCGAGCTTGATCTCCTCGTCGAGGCGGCAGACCACGCCGTCGACGCGGGCCCGCGCGAAGCCACGGCGCGCGCGGTCTTCGAGCAGCTCGCGGTGCTCGCCCTTGCGATGCACGACCAGCGGCGCGAGCAAGAGCACCTTGCCCTCGATTTGCTGGATCCGCGCCACCACCTGGTCGGTGGAGAGGCTCTCCACGACCCGATCGCACGCCGGGCAATGCTGCACCCCGACGCGGGCGTAGAGCACGCGGAGGTAGTCGTAGATCTCGGTGATCGTGCCGACGGTGGAGCGCGGGTTCGCGGAGGCCGCCTTCTGGTCGATGGCGATGGTCGGGCTGAGGCCGCGGAGCTGGTCGACCTGGGGCTTGTCCATCTGACCGAGGAACTGCCGCGCATAGGAGGAGAGCGACTCGACGTAGCGGCGCTGCCCCTCGGCGTAGAGCGTATCAAAGGCCAGCGACGACTTCCCCGAGCCGCTGACGCCGGTGAAGACGACCAGCTTCTTTTTCGGGATCTTCAGCGCCTCGATGTCGAGGTTATGCTCGCGAGCGCCTTTGACGAGGATATGGTCGAGTTCCATGACACCTGACTTTTTGTTCAGTCCCCCGCGCAAAGATGACAGAAGGGCCGAGGTCGCGCACGCCCTCTCCCGACCTGATGGCTGCTAGAGCGCTGATCAGCTTACCGGACCGAGCTGCGCGAAGGATGCGGCATCACAGCGTCGGAGCGAGAAGGGCGCCTGCTGGTAGCAAGCAACCGACGAGCGACAACCGCTGTGATGT
>PDPC01000129.1 GCA_002747355.1 Pseudomonadota bacterium
AGGCCGCGTCCGAGGTCCAGGCCGCGTCCGAGGTCCAGGCCGCGTCCGAGGTCCAGGCCGCGTCCGAGGTCCAGGCCCAGCCTGAGACCAAGCCGGAGGCAGGCCCGAAGGATTACGCGCCACAGGAGATCGGAGAGCGCGCCGCCGCGACCAAAGAGCGCGCCGTCGCCAAGGTGGCGTTGCGACAGGTTCGGCAATCCGCGACCTTCGCCGTCGAGGAGCGCGTCCGGGGCAACATCCGTCAGCCGGAGGTTGGTGGCAGGGCCGCCCCCATCTCCTTGGATGTCTTCGACGAGCTCGTGCCCGATGTCGCCCCTCCAGCCGAGAGCGAGGTCGAGGCTGGAGCGCTGCTGCCGGCGCCAGGGGCCGAGCCGGAGCCGCCCTCCACCCCGCTCTTCGATGGTCTCGAGGGGCTCTCCGAGACGCCGCCAGCCCTGCCTCCGATCCCGGAGGGCCTCTGCGCGATCGACGCGTCGACGATCGACGCGCCCGAACATGTCGAGCTCGACGCGCCAGCGCGCACGTTTTGGGAGTTCTCCAGGCTGGCCTTTCAGCGCGCCGCCGAGCAGGCGAACGCTACCGACCGCGCCGCCGAGCTGGAGCTCGCGGCCGCCTCCGCCGCCGAGCGATTGGGGGAGACCGACGAGGCGATAGAGCGCTATCGAGAGGTGCTGGCTCATCAACCGACGAACGTCGCCGCCCTCTATGCGATCTGGAGGATCTCACTGCGCCGCGGTGACACGGAGGTCGCCGTGGGGCTGCTCGAGCAGCTCGCAAGGCAGCACCACAGCGGCCGCGACCTGCTGTCGCTGCGCGCCGACCATGGATGGGTTCGTGGAGACGACAGCGTAGCGGAGCTGCCTCCTGCAGCCGAACCGACACTTCGGGACCTGACGCTCCGCGCCGACCTGGCCGTGGCGTCTGGCGACCGGGATCGGCAGTCCGACACCCAAAGAGCGCTCGCAGCTGCCCTCCAAGACCGAGGATTACAGGTCGGGCTCCGCGTCCACCTCGGCCGCCTGGCCGAGGTCGAAGGGCGCCCGGCGGAGGCTCGGCTGCACTACCAGGCTGCCGTCGAGAACGACCAGCGCTGCGTGGCGGCGTGGGAGGGGATGATCCGCTGCGCGATGGCGGAGGGTGACGCTGACGCTCTCGCGGTGGCGCTCGCAGGAGGCGCCGAGACCAAGGGCCCCTGGACGTCTATTTGGCGTCGGCGACAAGCCGCGCTGCTCGCCCATGGGCGCGTGGTGCCGAGCACCGAAGACGAGAGGAGCACCGAAGACGAGGGCATCAAGGCGACTCGGTTGCTCGAGTTCGCGGTGGACGCGGACGACGACGATCTGCTCGCTCGGCTCTTGCTCGCACGACGTCGCCGAAGCGGCGGAGATCTTCCCAGAGCCGAAGAGGAGCTGCGAGACCTCAGCGCGCTGCTCCCCTCCGAGCAAGAGCGTGGTCTGGCGGCCTTCGAGGCGGGAGTGATCGCCGAAACGAGACAGGAGCCTGCGCAGGCGATCGCTCACTACGAGCTGGCCTTGAAGAACGATGAAGCGCTGGTCGCCGCCAGCGACGCCATCGCGCGGCTGCGCTTGCATGATCCCGATCCTCAGCAGCGAAGCTCTGCCGAACGTTCCGCCGGCGCCGCTTCGAGCGGCCCCGCAGCGGCGGTCCACTACCTGGCTGCGGCCGCGATCGCTCTAAGACAGGAGCTGGCCGACGAGGCGCAGAGCGACCTGCGAGCGGCCCTCGAGGCCGATCCCGCCTCGGCCGTCGCGAGGGGACGACTGGCCCGGATGCTCGCCGCTGATGGGCAGCGCCCAGCGCTCGCCGAGCTCTTCGCCTCGGCAGCCGAAGAGCTCTCCGATCCGCGCCGCAGCGCGATCTGGCGCGAGCTGGCGGCGCTAGCCTGGGAGGGTGCGGGGGAGCACGAGCAGGCGCTCGAGCACTATAGAGCGCTCCTCGAGATGGAGCCACAGCGAGCGCGCGTGGGGGCTCTGCGCTGCCTGGAACGACTCGGCCGTGTGGATCAGTTGGTTGACGAACTAGCCGAGACGGCCCAGCTCAGCGAGCTTGAGCAGGCGACCGCGCTCTGGCGTCGCCGCGGGGATCTGCTCTGCCAACAGGAGCGCTGGGACGACGCGGAGGAGGCCTACCGGCTCGCCGCCGAGGGCGAGCCCGTCTGGGCGACCTGGGGCGGCTGTCGGCTGGCCGCGCGCCGCGGAGCCACCGACGAGGTCGCGGAGGCATTTGGACGGCTCGCGGCCGAGCACGAGGCAGGGAGCGGCGCCCACAGCGCGCTACAGCTGCGCGTCGCACAGCTGCGCGAGGGCCCCCTCGATGACCCGTCCGGCGCGCTCGCGGCTTATGAGGCCGCCAGCGCGGATCCCCACCCGGCGCCGGGCGCGGAGGCTGGGGCGAGGCGAGGTCGTCGCCGCGACCGCGACGAGGACGCGCTGAGGGCGGAGCTCGAGGCGCGGCGGGAGGCGAGCCTCGATGAGGCGGAGCGCTTCGCGCTCACCGTGGCGCTAGCCGAGCTCACCGCGGCGAGCGATGAGGAGGGCGCCGAGAAGCTCTATCTGTCGGCGCTCGAGATCCGTAACAACCATCCCGTGCCCCGGCGCGCGCTCGAGGCCATCTACCAGGCTCGAGGCGCCTGGCAGCAGCTCTCCGATCTCGTCTTCGCGGGGTTTGGCGAGCTCCAGGAGAGTCGCGTTCGCGTGATGTTCTACGAGCGGATGGCGGAGCGCGATCACCAGCGCGGCGACGAGGTCAGCGCAGCGCTGACCTACGACTCGATCCTCGAGCACGAACCATCCAACGTCCACGCGCTGCGCTTCCTCGGGCGACGCTACCTCGAAGAGCGGCGCTGGCGAGAGCTGGCGGTGACCCTGCGAGCCGAGGCCGAGTACGCCACATCGGAGGACAAGCCCGCGCTCTGGCTCGAGATCGCGCGCCTGGGGGCCGCACACCCAAGCGCCACGATGCCCCCGATGGCGCTCGACGAAGACGCTCCCCTGCACCTGACCTCCGTTCTGCTTATCGCTCCTGGCGACGATGAAGAGGACGACGGTGAGGAGCTGGAGCCGCCGACCGCCGCTGAGGCGTTCGAGGAGGCCCTCTCGCGCGATCCTGGCTCGATGCTGGCGTTGCAGCGTGCTCTCGCCGTTGCTCGCAAAGCCGACGACGACTCGGAGGGTGGGGGAGACCGAGCGCGGATCGCCGACCTCTACCAACGCGCCGCCGCGCAACAAGAGGAGCCGCGGGGCGTGGCCGCTTTCACCACTCGCGCCGCGGAGGCCTCCGATGACCTCGCGCTCTTCGCCGAGGCGATGGCGCGCTGCGAGGGTTACCTCGGGGCGATCTATCTGCGAGAGGAGCGCGCGCTGATCGCTGAGCGCTGGGCGGACGCTGTCAGCGCCTGCGAGGCGGAGGCCGAGGCGACACGAGTCGACGCCCACCGGCTCGAGGCTCTGTTGCTAGCCGGAGCGCTGGCCGAGGACCGGCTGGAACAGCCAGACAAGGCCCTCGAGAGCTTCAAGGCGGCGCTGGCCATCGACTCGCGGCAGGCCTTCGCGTTCGAGCGCAGCGTCGCGATCCTCGAGCGCGGTGAGCGCTGGGGCGAGCTGGTGGAGACGCTCAGAGCCCGGGTCGAGGTCGAGACCGACGTCGATCGGCTCGTCGAGCTTCATCGCCAGCTGGCTAGCATTGGTCGCGATCGCCTGGATGACCGCGGGCTCGCGCGCGAGCAGCTCGCCGCGCTGCTCGAGTACACACCGGAGGATAAAGAGGCCCTCGACGCCCTCGCCGATCTCTACGCTGCCGACGCTAAGTGGGCCGAGGCGGCAGATGCGCTGGTCCGCCGCGCTCGCCTCGAGAAGAGCCGCAAGCGTCTGCGCGACATCCTGCTGCGCCTCGGCCGCATCTACCAGGACGAAACGCCAGATCTCGAGCGCGGGATCCTCAGCCTCACCAAGGTGTTGGCCCTCGACGAGAACAACGTAGAGGCGCTCTCCCGCCTCTCTGACCTCTACATGAAGGATCTCGACTTCGAGCAGGCGCTGAGCGTCACGACTCAACTCTACGATCTCGAGGTCGACGTGCAGCGCAAGGTCGACCACTTGCTGCGGATCGCCAACATTCATGAGGACGGGCTGCGCGATCCTCATAAGGCGGCGCGGGCCTTTCGTCAGGCGCTCGAGACCGTCCCCTCCGACCTCAAGGCCATCGGCGCCCTCTGCGGCTTCTACGCCCGCCAGGGCGATCAGCGCTCGGTGATGATCCACCTCGACACCTCGGTCGCGACGATGCGCAACCGGCTGCACGATGATCCCTTCGAGCGCTTCGCCTATCATGGCCTCTTCAAGATCTTCGGCTGGCGTAAGCACCCCGACGGTTGCCTCTGCACAGCGCAGGTCCTCGAAGCCCTCGGCGCCCTCGACGAAGAGGAGCGCGAGTTTCTCGCCGCCCACATCGGTGGCGTTGGCGCGCCCGGGAGCGCGCTGGGCGCGCCGGAGCATGATGAGTGGTGCTTCCTCGAGAGCGTCCCCAGCGGGTTTCGACAGATCTTCCAGGCTCTCGACGTCTCCCTGGGCAAGGCCTTCAAGGCCGACATCCGCAAGCATGGCGTCAACCGCAGCGAACGCGTCACCAGCGGCAACCACCCGGTGAAGCTGCTCGCCGAGGGGCTGGCCCGCGACTTTGGTGTCAACGCCTACGACCTCTACATCAGTAAGAGCAAGGCGACGAAGGTCGCGGTGGTCAACACCTCGCCGCCCTCAATCATTCTCGACGAGGCGCTGATCCAGGGCGCCACAGAGCCCGAGGTGCTCTTCCTCCTTGGGCGCTGCTTCTGGCTGATCCGCAAGGCGATGGTGGTCCCGGTCTATTACTTCTCCCAGCTCGATCTGGTGGTGGCCGGCGTCGTGAGGCAATACGTCAGAGACTTCGAGCCCGCAGCGATGGATCCGAAAGAGAAGAAGGCGCTCAAGGAGATCACAAGGTCCGTTGGCAAGGCGATCCCACGCAAGCTCCGCCAGGAGCTCGAGGTCTTCGCGTATGAGTGCTCGGGGGAGGGGGTCGACTTGAAGGGGCTCGGACCGGCGGTGATCCACTCGGCGAACCGCGCCGGGCTCTTGGCCTGCCGATCGGTCGAGGGCGCGCTCACCGCGCTCCGTAAGCTCGATGGGCGGCTCGAGCAGCCGAAGACCCTCGAAGAGCACGTGCAGCTCTTCGAGGATAACGCCGAGGTCGAGGAGCTCTTGCGTTTCGCCGTCTCCGACGCCCATTTCGAGCTCCGTCGCGCGATGTCCATCGCGATCCGCTGACGGGACACGTCTCTACGATTGCCGTATACTTGTCTTATGCGCCGCGGGTTGAGAGAACCGCCGCGGGACTAGGCAGACGTAAAGACAATGGCTTCGTTATTCCGAGCTTGCGCGATCCTCTGCGCTCTTGTGGCCTGCGCCGCTAGCTGCGCTGAAAACACCGCTCCCGTTTTACAACCCGTGGCCAGCCCGCAGGTCGCCTTCGTCGGGACACGCCTCGATATCACACTGCTAGCCTTCGACGCCGACGGCGACGAGCTCAGCTTCGGGTTTCGGCCCTTGGGGCAGGCGCTGGGTAACCGCGCCCAGATCGTGACGCTCGCCGATCGCGCCGTCTTCAGCTGGACACCATCAGCGGCGGACGTGGGCACCCATCAGGTCGACTTCACCGTCGGCGATGGCGAGACCAGCAACACGCAGACCGTAGCGATCGAGGTTCGCCCAGGGACGTCCGCCAATACGGCGCCGATCTTCCGCCGCCCGCTCGGCTTCGGGACGACGCTCGACCTGAGCAAAGAGACCTGCGTCGACGTCGACATCCTGATTGAGGATCCCGACTCGGTGAAGGTCGAGGTGAGCCAGGAGCCGCCGATAGAGGGCTCGACGCTAACCCGCATCGGCCAGCTCTCGGCCCTCTTCCATTGGTGCCCCTCGGAGTCCCAGAAGGCGCAGCTGCAGCACGTGCTGCGCTTGGTCGCCAATGACGGCGACAGCCCGCCGGTAATCAAGGACTACATGATCGTGCTGCGGGTTCCGCTGCCGACGACCTGCCCGGGGAGCCCACCGCAGGTGCTGCATAACGCACCAGCTGACGCCACAACCCTCGAGGCGATCACGCTCCAAGCTACGGTCACCGACGATCTGGGGCTGAAGGGCGCCCCTGTCATCTACCACTCGACCCACGAGCCACACTCTGGGCCGATCGACGTCTCGACGATGGCGCAGCTCGAGATGACGCAGCGGTCCCCAGGCTTCTATGAGGCCTCGCTGCCGAACCCTGCGAAGGGGGCTGCGGTGCCTGGCCTGAAGTATACGGTCTATTACGTGATCGTCGCCGAAGACGACGACGACAAGACCGGCAACTGCGACCACCGCGTCCAGGCGCCGAGCGAGAGCACAACCTTCAGCGTCGAGATCACGACCCCACAGGTGGCGTTGTCTTGCAACAAGAGCAAGGGCTGCCCCGTTGGCGAGATCTGCGACGGAAAGGTCTGTGTCGCGGACACCTGTACGCCTCAGGACGCCAACGGCGACAAGCTCTACTGGGAGCAAAGCAGCTGCCCCCAAGACCATATCTGCCCGTTGGTGGGGCCAAGCGTAACGCCCAGCCATTGCGCCGCGAGCTGCGTCGATAACAGCGACTGCGGCAGCGGTCGGGTCTGCAAGGTCTTCGAGACACAGTTGGCTTGTGGGGCGCCGGGGAGCCGCCCCGTGGGAGCGACCTGCACGACGTTTAACCAATGTGCAGACAGGCAGATGTGTCTGCCGTGGTCAGGGGGATACTGTTCCCTCTCCGACTGCGACAGCAGCGGTAGCTTCTCTGGTCCCTGCGCGATGGGCTCCTACTGCTATCCGATGCCCGATTCGCGCTTCACCCTCGGCAAGCATTGGATCTGCGTCAAGGGCTGCAACGCCCCCGCCGATTGCCGCACCTCTGAGGGCTACGCGTGTCGAGAGATCAACGACGACACCCAGACCAAGCGCAAGGTCTGCTTGCCCAAGGCGGGGAGTTGAGGTGCGCGGGATACTAGCTCCATCGGCGTCATTCTGCGCGCTCTTCGTCGCGCTCGCAGGCTGCCCGGGCACGGAAAACCAGCAGCGCCCCGACCCACCCACCGGCGCGACGGTGCGTGGACTCTCGCCTGCGGTGTTGCTCGTCGGTACGACGGTCGATGTCGACGCCGTCGGCTACACCCTCGACGCGACCCATACACTCGAGATCACGACCGCCGGTGGCGGGCGAGCCAGGCTGCCGCTCACCGTCGCCGACGGCCAGGTCAGCACGACCCTCGATCAACCGGCCTTCGACGCTCTCGGCGTGGGAAAACAGACCGTCACGGTGCAGATCCGCTCGCGGAACAGCTGGGGAGAGACACTCGGCGAGCCGACCGTGGTGAGCCTCGAGCTGGTGGAGGCTCTCGCGCCGTCGGTGAAGGCCGTCGGTGACGGGCTGGTGCATCTCAACGACCCGGTGGTCGTCGAGGGTAGAGGTCTACTCCTTGGCGGGGCGGAGGGGCGCACGGAGGTCGAGCTGGCGGGCTGCTTTTTGCCTGAGGGACAACCGACGCCCTGCGCAACCCATGGAAAGAAGGCGGTGATCACGGTCGCGCTGTCGCCCGTCGACGTGAGCCGAGAGCGCGGCAGCTTCGCCTACCCGGCCAAGCTCGCGGGGCTGAGCCCAGGGCGCTTCTCGGGCACGCTGGCGCTGGTCAACTACCAGACCGGCAGGGCGCCAACGCGGAGCAGCGAGCGCCAGATCGACTTCGAAGTGCAGCGCACGACGCTCACCGGTCTCAAGAGCAGCGCGGTCTCCCTCGGCGAGTACCTGCTGATCCGCGGTCGTGGCTTCGTCGGCGGCGAGGGGAGCACGTTGCTCGAGGTCGATGGCACCTTCCAGCCAAGCGGCGAGGGCACCTCGCGGGCGGTGAAGCTCTCCTTCGTCACCGGCTTCGTCAACGGTCAGACCCTGCGATACGTCCTCGAAGAGAAGAACGGGCTCGGGGCTTCGGTCGATCTGCGCAGCGAAACGGGCACCCTAAGCGGCACCTGGACACCGGTGGTCAGCCTCGGCGCCGAGCAGCAGGTCGGCAAGGGGGTCGTCCTCGCGCTAGAGCTTGGCGCGGTGAAGCAGGTGGTGCACTTACGCTTTCTGCCCAGCTGGCAGGAGGCGCTGCGGAGCTTTGGACTCCAGCCCGCTGACCAACGAGTGCGCGACCGGGTCTTCGCCGTGGTGCGTCGGGCCTACCAGGGGATCAACGTCGAGATCCGCGCCGAGCAGCCCAAGGACTTTGGTCTCTACGCGACGGTCGATGTGGGCGGGACCGATCCCAACGGCCTCGGTCTGCTAGGCTATGACAACACGCCCGGGAAAGATGTCGAGAACAAACGGCTCTTCGATCATGTGGGCGGAGTGAACGCGCTGACCCAGGAGGACGGCTACCCGGGCTATGGCGGCGTCTTCGCCAGCTCGCAGCTTGCCTTCTCGGAGCATCCCCCTGGCGCGATGAAGACGTCGCCGCTGCATACGCCGCTCTTCGACCAGATCTTCGACGCCGTGCGCCCCGATCGGGGACAGGAGGTGAACTCGGCAGAGGTCGCGGCGGCGCCCTCGCTGGAGAGCAGCGCCAGCTGCCCGGCAGCCGATCGGGTTGGTCAGGTCGCCTGCGCGATCTTCACCTTGGGCAACATGATCGGCCACACCGTGGCCCACGAGCTGGGGCATAGCTTCGGCCTCGCCGAGCCCTACGGGGCGCCGACGACCTACCACAACCCTGGGGACGTCCCAAACCGCCTGATGGAGGGCGGCAGCACTCGCCCCTTCGCCGAGCGCGCGGAGCTGGCAGGGGAGGGGCCCGCGGTCTTCTGCGACGATGAATTCGCCTACCTACAGATGCTGATGCCCACCGGCCAGGCCGATCCCTTGCCACAGCGGCCGAGCTGCTACTAGCGCCCCAGAATAGCGAAAACGATCGGGTCTTGGACTCCCGGTGTCGTCGCTCGTCAGTGAGACACCGCGAGGCGCTTTGGGGTAGTTCGGGGCGAGGCTTTGTTGTAAGCCACTGCTATGGCTGACGTTCGAGACCACAACGACGAGCGCGACGCGCGCGATGGTGGTGACAACCGGGTACGAGAGCGAGAGAGGCCTCGTCACGAGGACCCCGGCGTGGGGCGCTATGTTTACGGCCTGCTCGATCTGGTCTTCGCTGGGCTCTACCTCTTGGTGTTTCTTGGCATCGTGCCGAGCCGCTCGGGGCTCTACACGGCGATCGCCGTGCTGGTCAGCGGCCTGCTAGCGATCGGCGGCGTCGGGATGATCCTCTGGACCCCCTGGGGTCGCAAGCTCGCCAAGATCGCCTGCTGGGTATTGATCGCGGCCTGTCTGCTGCTGCTTTTCGGGTTGGTCACCTCGGCCGCCTATCTCCATGGCATCTACGACGGCGTGGGACAGGCCGGGGTCGCGCTCTCGGCGATCGTGGCCGCATTAGCGATCGAGCTGGTTGGCCTGCTCCCGACGCTTCAGCTGCTCTACCTGCGGCGGATCGCCCGCGGGGCAGTCTTCGCTGGGGGGCGCTGATGCGCGCCGCGCCGCGCCTCCTCGGGCTTTGGTTCGGGGGCCCGCTGGTCGTCTTCGGCCTGCTCTACCTTGCGATCTGGGCCCGCTATCGCGTCAGCCCCGAGCTCGAGCTCTCGGCCGCGGATCAGCGCCCGGTGATGGCGGCGCTGCGGGCAGCCGTGGCTGGGGGGACGCCGAAGCTCGACGACGTCGCAATGGCCAAGCTCTCTGGGCCGCTCTGGGTCACGCTCTATCACAAAGGCGAAGCCACGCTCCGTCTCCGCCGCGATGATAAGACGCTGCGCTCGGCCATCGGTGGGGCGGTCCAAGCGCTCGCCAAGTCGCCGACGCTCGCCAAGCTCGACGCGGCGACTCGAGCAAAGCAGCGAATCAAGGTCGACCTCGCCGTGGCCGAGGGGCCGCTGATCACCTCGATCCCGCTCTTCTTTGCCAAGGGGATCGTACCCGGCGTCGATGGTCTAGGGCTCGAGGTAGACGCGGCGAAGGAAGGGGAGCAAAACAAGCGCCGGGCCTACCTGCTGCCAGATGATCTCTACAAGCAGGAGCTGCTCGCTGGGTACCAGCCCTTCTTCTTCATGCACGAGTTCAAGACCGGGATCGATCTGCGCGCCGTGGTCACCTCCCTGGCCAACCAGCTCTCGTTGACCGTCGAGGACTGGCGCGCCACGAGCAAGCGCTACTTTCGTTTTCGCGTCCAGTCCTTCGTCGAAGGGCCAGCGGCCGACGGGCGGGCGATGCTCGTGGTGCGGCAGCGCGTGCCCATCCACCAGATCGACCGCGCCAGGGTCCGTCAGGCCGTGGTGCGGGCCGCCGACTACGTGCTGCGCCAGCTGCAGCCCAACGGCCGCTTCCACTACATCTACTATCCGCTGAGCGACCGCCACCACGCAGGCGGAGACTACAGCCTCCCGCGCCACGCGGGGACGACCTGGTTTCTCTCGCTGGCCTACGCCAAGCTGCGCCTGCCTCGCTACAAGCGCGCGGCCGATCGGGCGATCCGCTACCTGGTGGCCCGCGCCGTGCCTCCATCCTGCCGCACCAAAGACTACGCGTGTGTCGGCAAGGAGCGCTACGCCGACCTCGGCTCCGCGGGCCTCGCGTTGGTCGCGATCGTCGAGTATGTCGAGGCCACCGGCGACCGCCGCTATCTGCCGCTCGCGCGACGCCTGGGCCAGTTCATCATGACGATGCAGAAGTCAAACGGCGACTTCTGCCACCAGTACATCCCGCACTCTCGCAAGAAGAACTGCGAAGACATCCTGCTCTACTACGCGGGAGAGGCCACCCTGGGTCTGGCGCGGCTTCAGAAGGTCACCGGCGACAAGCGCTATATCCCGCCCATCGAGCGGGCGATGGACTTCCTCGTCGAGGGCAAGTATCGCTTCTTCCTTGGCACGTACTTCATCTCTGAAGACCACTGGACCTGCATCGCCGCCGAGGCCGCCTATCCCGTGGTCAAGAAGCGGAAGTATCTCGAGTTCTGCCGCGAGTTCGCCAAGTTGAACCGTCGCACCCAGATCCGGCGGGGTGAGGCCCTCGATGACCTCTGGGGAGCCTTCGCGATCACCCCCTTCTTCATGCCCCATAACACACCGGTGGGCAGCCGCAGCGAGGCCAACGTCGGAACCTACCTGCTGTCAAAGCATTGGGGCGAGCCCGATCCCGAGGTCCTCGACACCATCCGCAGCGCCACGCGCTACCTCGTCGATCAGCAGATCCGCCCTGAGAGCGCCTACCTGCTCCCCAGCCCTGCCCACGCCCTCGGCGGCCTGACCCAGACCCCCATACGGGCCCAGATCCGTATCGACTACGTTCAGCACGCCGCCGCCGCGATGGTCCGCGCCCTCCCGTTGATTCCCGAGAAGCCCTGGCCGGCAGCAAGGCGCTGACAAGAGGCGCTGACAAGAGGCGCTGAGACACGCCAGAGAATGGCAGCCGTGCTACGCTTGGACTGCTCATCACGTCCAGGAGGACGGACGCTTGCTCGTTTGCCCCGAGTGCCGGCAGCAGTTCCCACCCGGCGCCAAGTTCTGCCCCAATGACGGCCAAGAGCTCGAGGAGGTCGTGCTCTTGCCGGATGACGAGGATCGCTTCCTCGGCATGCTGCTCGACGATCGCTATCAGATCGAGTATCGCCTGGGGCAGGGAGGCATGGGCGTGGTCTATGCCGCACGGCATGTCGTGATCGACAAGCCCGTGGCGGTGAAGATCCTCCGCCACGAGTACTGTCGCGACAAGGGGCTGGTGCAGCGCTTCATCCGCGAGGCGCGCGCCGCGTCGCGAATCGGCCACCCCAACATCGTGGATGTCACGGACTTTGGCCGCCTCGAAGATGGCCATATCTACTTTGTGATGGAGTACCTGCTCGGCACGACGCTGGCCCAGGCCGTGCGCGGCTCCCGTGGACTGAGGATGCTGCGGGTCCTCGACCTCGGCGTCCAGATTTGCCACGGGCTGGCGGCTGCCCACGCCAAAGGGATCGTTCATCGGGACCTGAAGCCGGAGAACATCTTCATCGTCAACCCTTGCAACCAGACGATGATCGAGGACCAGACCGGCCAACGTCAGGACTTCGTCAAGCTCCTCGACTTTGGCATCGCGAAGTTCAACTTCGGCAACAAGACGCGGATCACGCGTCTCGGCAGCGTCTTCGGCACGCCGCAGTATATGTCCCCCGAGCAGGCCGCAGGCGAGGACGCAGACCATCGCGGCGACATCTATTCGATGGGCTGTATCCTCTACGAGATGGTCACCGGAGAGGTGCCCTTCACCTCCGACACCTTCATGGGCACCCTGACCAAGCAGATGTTCGAGCCACCTCTCGCCCCACGACAGCTGCGCCCCGACCTGCGGATCCCCAGACCTCTCGAGGCGGTTATCCTCAAGACGCTGGCGAAGGATCCAGCGCAGCGATACCAGTCGATGCAGGAGATCGCCCACCTCCTCGACGCGTGTATGGACGACCCAAGCGTCCGGACGGGGGGGCCGCGAGTTGCCCCTGGAGATCGGGAGGAAAGGGGGACCTCTCCGCCCGGCGAGACCCACATCGATCTGCGCTCAACGGGGCGAGGAGCGGACGCCGCGTCGGACATGATAGAAGACCTCTCGGTGGTCGAGCACCCCGACGAGGCACCGAGGGAGCGCGAGCGACGCCACGAGCCGACCGAGGCGGTAAAGCAGCTGCCTCGCCCTGGCGGAACCAGCATCGGCTGGGTTGCGCTGGCCGCGCTGCTGGTGGTGGGGCTGCTGATCACGGGGATGCTGCTCTGGCGCCGCTCCGTGGCTGAGCGGAAGCGAAGCCGGGAGCTCGCAGCTGCCGGGCAGACCAGACGTCTTGACGCCGGCGCGATGAAGCCAGACACGATGTCGCTGCTAAGGCTGACGTTGAACACGATCCCCCAGGGCGCCGAGGTCTGGTATGGCGAGCGCCTGCTCGGCACGACGCAGCTCACAGCAGATTTGCCGGTGGGCGTGCCATTGAAGCTGACCTTCCGCTTGTCCAACTACAGAGCGTTGAGCAAGACCGTGCAAGTGCAGGCCTCTGACCCACGATTGCTGACCTTCCGCCTCGAAGAGAAGCCCGCGGCGAAGGTCAAGCGTCGCAGACGTCTCCGAAGACCCAACGTCTCGAAAAAGGATCTCCGCGACCCCTTTGGGCGTAAGAACTGAGTGTTGCAGCGTTTTCTATGACGTATGGAGGCGTTGAACGATGTGACATGGTAGACTCTTATCCTCTGTTTCCGTCGGATGACGCGCTGCGTTTTTTTTTCGCAGCGCGGTTGACAGGACTGCTGTTCAATGAGCATCGAGGAACCCCCGGGGTTGGAGGAGACGTTGCGGCGGGAGAGTATCGATCTCTCCCAGGAACCTGAGGATCCCTTGCTTGGCAAGGTCGTCGCCAACCGTTACAGAGTCCTCGCGAAGATGGGCGAGGGCGGCATGGGGACCGTCTATCTCGCCGAACACGTCACCATCGAGAAGAAGGTGGCGCTGAAGGTTCTCCTCCACGAGTACGCTCGCAAGCCCGACCTAAAGCAGCGCTTCTTACAGGAGGCGAAGGCCGCAGCGAGCATCAACCACGAAAACATCATTGACATTACCGACTTTGGTGAGACGCCCGATAAGAGCGTCTTCTTCGCGATGGAGTTTCTTGAGGGGGCCGACCTCTCGCATGCGATCAAGCGCGGCCCGCTGCCGTGGTCGCGGGCCAAACCGATCCTGCTGCAGATCTGCCGTTCCCTCGGCGCCGCCCACTCCAAAGACATCATCCATCGCGACATGAAGCCGGAGAACGTCTTTCTCGTCGAGCGCGAGGGTCGGCCGGATTTCGTGAAGGTGCTCGACTTTGGCATCGCCAAGGTCAGCGGCGCTACCGACGGGGACCATAAGCTCACGCGGACGGGGATGGTCTTCGGCACGCCCGAGTACATGTCTCCCGAGCAGGCTCAGGGCCATCAACCCGATCATCGCGTCGACATCTACGCCGTCGGCGTGATCATGTACGAGCTGCTCACCGGCGAGGTGCCCTTCAAGGCCGACACCTTTATGGGCATCCTGACCAAACATATCTTCGAAGACCCCGTGCCCCCCACGCAGCGCTCACCCGAGCTGCAGATCCCGGTTGACGCTGAGGCGGTGATCCTGAAGGCGATGGCGAAGGATCGGGACGAGCGCTTCGGCTCGATGAGCGAGATGGGTGCGGCGATCAAGGCCGTCTCCGGGCGGATGACACGTTCGACGGCTGATCACATGCCGACGCCGGTGATCTCCTCTGCCGACAAGGGCGCCGGCGCGATGGCGCCGCGCCCCGATGTGCGCACCGTCAACGCTGCCCCCGACAAGAGCGCCCGCGTTGTGCAGCCCGTGAAGAGCGTCGCGCCGGGCGATGTCGCCTTGCCCAGCAGCAGGGGCAAGGCCATCACGATCGTCGTCGCCTTGCTGGTGCTGCTCGGAGGCGGTGTTGCCATCGCGGTGGCGCTCAGCGATGACGACAGGCCAAAGCCCAAGGTGAGGGTCGTGATGACCCTCACCTCGGAGCCCGCCGGAGCGACGGTCTATTCGGGAACCGTCGAGGGCAAGCTGATCGGCACGACACCGGTGAGCTTCGAGACGGAGAAGGATACCTCGCGGCGATTGTTCACGTTCGTGCTCGAGGGATATGGGAGTGAGCGGCGCTTTGGTATCCCGGACAAGAACGGCAAGCACGTGATGGCCAAGCTGAAGAAGCTCGAACCTGTGGCGAAGCCGAAGCCGAAGGCCGACGCAGGTGAGCCAACGCCGGACGCTGGCACAGACAAGCCCGGGAAGGTCGCCGGGATCAAAAAGCCCAAGGCCAAGGCCAGCAGCCGCAGGATCCGCTGGCCGAAGCCAGAGCCTGAGCCAAAGACCATCAAGCCGAAAACGAAGCCAGAACCCAAGCCGAAGCCGAAATCCAAGCCGAGTCCTGCGACGCCGACAAAGGTCGACAGGCAAGACCTCAAAAACCCCTTCTCCAAGTAGAGCGCTGTCATCTGCCCCGAGGCCTTGCCGCCGAGCCTCGCGATCCCGGCAACCGCTAAGAGCAGATAGGCCTTCTGCCCCGAGGCCTTGCCGCCGAGCCTCGCGATCCCGGCAACCGCTAGCAGCAGGTTGTATCGCGCTTCGCCTGGCTTGGGTTCGCTTTGTATGGTGCTCTAGCCCTTCGGGTGATGCGAGGGGTGACGACGGGAGGCATGTGTGTGGGTTGCTCTTAGCTGCGGGGCTTGGCGTGCTCGATGCGGACCGAGCGGCCGGAGATCTCTTTGCCGGCGAGGCGCTCGATGGCGCTGTCGGCGGCGTCTTCAGCGATGTTGATGTAGCTGTGGCGGTCGCGCTGGGTGACGTTGCCAATCTGCTCGGCGGAGAGCTCTCCTGAGATCTGGAAGAAGCTTGCGATGTCCTCTGCGTGGATGTTGTGACGTCGTCCGACGTTGAGGTAGAGCCGAGCCATCCCTGGCTGGCTCTCTTCATCCTCGCTGCGTCGCTCGCGTCGACGAGAGCGCTTCTCGTTGCCGCGATCGCCGGTGGAGGTCTCGGCTCCGACCTCGATCGTCTCGTAGAGCTCGACGTCGCCGTCGGTGGTGGTGAAGGCCTCGACGTTGTCAGGCATCGACTCGTCGGACGCGCTGCCTTCGCTCTCACCGTTGCGTCGGGTGCGGGTCCGCTTGCGATCGCGGCGATCGTCGTGATCGCTGTCTCGTCCGCGCCCACCACGGTCGCGATCACGCCCACCACGCCCACGATCGCGATCACGCCCACCGCGGTCGCGGCTTCGGCCTCGCTCGCGTCGTCCACCCCGATCCCTCTCGCGGCCTCCGCGCCGGGGACGCTCGTCGCGATCCTCGCGCTCGTCGCGCTCTTCATCTCGACGCTCGTTGCGTCGAGGGGGACGTGAGACGGGCGCCTGACGTACGACCTTTGGCTTTTCGAGGATCTCCTCGAGCGCCAGCGCGAGGAGGCGCGCGCCGTCGGCGGTGGACCAGACTCGCTTGAG
Source organism: Pseudomonadota bacterium (assembly GCA_002747355.1). Lineage (GTDB taxonomy): Bacteria > Myxococcota_A > Polyangia. The sequence continues at coordinate 16,127 of PDPC01000129.1, forward strand.
CAGGTCGAGGTGGAGCTGCTGCGCCGGCTTCCCGAGGTAGCGCTCAACCAGGGTCTTGTGGAGCTCACCCTCACGGCGGGTCGTCATCTCCTCGGAGGTCGGGAGGTGACGCTCCTCTGGATAGATCTTGTGGATCAGCTTGAGGTAGTAAAACGACCCGATCTCCCGCGGCGAGACCAGGGAGATCGCGACGCCGGAGCGGCCCGCGCGGCCGGTGCGACCCGTACGGTGTACGTAGACGTCGGCGCTCTCGGGGAAGCTGTAGTTGATCACGTGGCTGAGGTCGGCGATGTCGATCCCGCGGGCAGCGATGTCCGTCGCGCAGAGGTAGCGCAGCTCGCCGGCCCTCATCCGCTTCATCACACGCTCGCGGTCGCTCTGGGTCAGGTCGCTCGAGATCCCCTCGGTCGGGAATCCCTTGGCGTCGAGGAACTCGGCGACCCGCGCCGTGTCGTCGCGGGTGTTGCAGAAGATCAGGGCCAGCTCGGGGTTCTCGTACTCGAGGACCTTCATCAGGTCCGCTGGACGATCGCCGCCGGTGACCATGTAGTAGACGTGGTCGATCTCGCGTACGCCAACGAAGTCCTCGGAGAGGTAGAGCCGCTTTGGGTCTTTGAGGTAGCGCTCGCTGAGGCGCTCGATCTCGCCGGGGATGGTCGCCGAGAAGAGCATCGTCTGACGCTCTTTGGGCAGGGCGTCGAGGATCGCGTTGATCTCCTCGAGGAAGCCCATGGAGAGCATCTCATCTGCCTCGTCGAGCACCAGCAAGCGCACCTTGCTCGTGTCGAAGTTTCCGCGGCGGATATGATCGAGGAGCCGGCCCGGCGTTGCGG
>PDPC01000130.1 GCA_002747355.1 Pseudomonadota bacterium
CGTCGGTTGCTTGCTACCAGCAGGCGCCCTTCTCGCTCCTACGCCGTGATTCCGCATCCTTCGCGCAGCTCGGTCCGGTAAGCTGATCAGCGCTCTAGAAAGCGGCCGGCAGGGCTGTGTCCGGCGACGGGAGGCCTGTTGTGGGGGTGGCGGCGCGCAAAGCTACTTGCCAAGCTCGCCGAGGGCCTTCTCTGCCTCTTTGCGGGTTGAGTGGCCGGTCTTGACGATATCCCGCGCCTCCTCGAGCTTGCTTCGCGCCTCGACGATGCTGCCCCTCGCTGCCAGCGAACGCCCTTCGCGCACCAGCACCTCGGCGACCTTCTCCAGCCGCAACAGACCGTTGAGGATCGTGGCGTCGCTGTTGTCGACCTCTTCACCCCGCATCCAGAGCTTCGCCGCGTCGCGGTAGTGCTTGACCTTGAAGTCTTCTTCGCCGAGCTCGCCATAGAGCTTCGATAGCCCGCGCTTCACATCGCGACGATAGAAGCTCTCGATCCTTTTCGGGATCAGGGCGCGGTCTGCCGTCAGCACCAAAGCCAGAGCCCTATCGGCGTCGCGGACGTTGCGCTGTCTCAGAAACGAGAAGCCCTCTTGGTACTTGCCACGGATGATCAACAGCTGCCCCACGATCCTCTCCAGCGCCCTGAGGTGGGGCCGCATGTAGCGCTTCTTTTTGAACTTGGCAGCGAGCTTGAGCGCGACGTCGATCTTGCCGTCGAAGTAGAGCTTGACCAGGCCGCGAAGGCGGGTGTTCGAGTACTTCTCGGCGAGCAACTCGTCGGGGCTCTCCTTTCCCGCGCCCTGCCCTGGCCTGTGGAGATAGCGCGGAGCCGCGCATTTCTCGAACTTGTGGCTACGTCGGTAGCGCTTCTCCACATAGGCCATGCGACGCCGCAGGCCCGGCTCACCGGGGACGGCGACCTCCATCGGCATGGTGTGGAAGAACTTGCAGAGCAGCGCATAGCATTTCTTCCAGTAGCGCGCCTTGCAGTGCGAGACGCCCTTGATCCGGAAGTTCTCGGCGAGCCGCTGGGCGATGGTCTTGAGCTTGTAGCGAGTCTCCCGCGCGTAGTACGAGCTCTTCGGCAGCTTCTCAAAGATCGCCTTGGCCTTGAGCAGGTTGTCTCGGTTCCCCAGCGCGAAGAACTTCTGCCCTCGCTCGAAGAGCTTCTGGTTCGAGAGCTCGTCGAGGGCCATCTGGCGCTGCCTCTTGGCCTCCGCGTTGAGCGGATCTCGCGCGAGGACCTCGTCGAGCTTCACGATCGCCGCCGACCAGGACTGCTGCGCGATCTTGCGCTGAGCGGAGTCGGCTAGCGCTTGGACCTGCGCCTGACGCTTGCGCAGCAGCTCCTCCGGGTTCAGCTGGCGCCTCATCGCTGGCTTGGGGCGCTTCACGTAAGCGATGACGCCGATCCCGATCAGCAGCGCCAGCACACCGCCAGCGGCGATGTAGAGCCGGTTGCGCTTCGAAGAGCCCACCTTCCCCTTGACGCCCGGAGAGTCGCGCAGGATCTCGAGCTTGAAGGCGAGGTCGCCGAAGCGGATGGTCGACCCCGCTGACACCTCGGCGCGCTTGATCCGCTCTCCATCGACGTACGTGCCGTTGGAGCTGCGCAGGTCGACCACCGTGACCCGATCGCCGACCGCGGACAAGCGCACCTGGGCGTGACGCCGACTCACCGAGGGATCTTCGAAGACCACGTGGTTGTCGTCGTCGCGACCGACGGTGCAGAGCACCTCGTCGAGGTTCATCACCGTGCCGTCGTAGGGGCCGCCTCGCCCGATCAAGGTCAAACGAGTCTTGGCCAGGGCGGCGCCGGCGCCCGACTGGACCTCCAGTCGGGTGTCGAACTCTTCGTCGGTGTCCTCCCCCTGAGGCTCGATGCTCGAGTCGGGATCGGGCCCGCCAGAGGGCGCACCCAAAGGTGCGTCCGGGTACGGCTGCACACGAAGCCGAAACCCGGAGATCTCGATCAGGTTACCCTCATCGACCAGGGTCGGCGCGGTGATCAGCTGGCCATCGACCTTTACGCCGTTGGCGGAGCCCTCGTCGCAGATCACCACGCCCTGATCGTGGAGATAGACCGACGCGTGGGTACGGCTCACGCCATGCCCGCTGATCATCAGCTGCGCCTGCACACCACGGCCGATGGTCTGCACCTCGGGCGTGATCTCGATCGCACCGACCAGCTGTCCGCTGGCGTCTGAGGCTACGAGATACATCCCATTCCGCTACTCGCGGAAGATGTTCATGTTGACCGGGATCCCGCGACGCTGCAGGTCCTCGTAGAAACGAGGGACGAAGCCCGAAGGCACGTACCGGCCGAGGATCTTGCCCTGATCGTCGAACCCCTCCTGCTTGAAGGTGAAGATATCCTGGAGGGTGATCACCTCCCCCTCCATCCCGGCGACCTCGGTCACGTGGGTGATCCGGCGAGAGCCGTCGGAGAAGCGGGACTGATGGATGATCACGTCGATGGCGGCCGCGATCTGCTCGCGAATCGCTCGAATGGGGAGGTCCATACCGGCCATCAGGACCATCGTCTCGAGGCGCGCCAACGTATCTCGTGGGCTGTTGGAGTGGGCCGTGGTCAGCGAGCCATCATGGCCCGTGTTCATCGCCTGGAGCATGTCCAGCGCCTCGCCACCACGACACTCACCGACGACGATCCGGTCGGGGCGCATACGCAGCGAGTTCTTCACCAGGTCGCGAATCATGATCGCGCCCTTGCCCTCGATGTTCGCCGGACGGCTCTCGAGCTGAACCCAATGGTCGTGCTTCAGCTGCAGCTCGGCGGCGTCTTCGATGGTCAGGACCCGATCACCCTCCGGGATGAAGTTGCTGACAATGTTGAGCGTGGTGGTCTTTCCGGAGCCCGTTCCACCGCTGATTACGATGTTCTTGCGCGCGGTGACGCACATCTCCATGAACTCGACCATGCCCTGCGTGAGGCTACCTTTGCGGACGAGCTCCTCCGCGGTGAGCATATCACGGCGGAACTTGCGGATCGTCAGCGTGGGACCACGGAGCGCCAGCGGCGGGATGATCGCGTTGACACGGCTGCCATCTTTGAGGCGAGCGTCGACCAGCGGTGAGGACTCGTCGATGCGCCGCCCCAGAGGGGCGACGATGCGCTCGATCACGCCCAGCACGGCCTTGTCGCTCGAGAAGCCCTTGTCGGTCGCTTGCAGTCGACCACCGGCCTCGATGTAGATCTGGTCCGAGCGGTTGACCATGATCTCGTCGACCGCCTCGTCGGCGAGGAGGTCTTCGAGCGGCCCGAGGCCTAGCGCCTCGTTGAGCACGTCCTTGATCAGCAGGTCCTGGTCGACGAAGGACTGGATGCGCCCCTCGCTGTCCATGCTCTCGACGATGTCGCAGATCGCGTTTTCGGTCTTCTCCCAGAGCTCCTCGTCCGCGAGCTGATCGATGTCCATCCGGCGCAGGTCGAGGTACTCAATCAGCCGGTCGTGGACCTCTTTCTGCAGCTCGAAGACCCTCTGTCGACGCGGGTCCCGGGGGCTCGCCTCCGGCCGCGGCTGACGCGGCTGACGGGGCTCGCGTTGCGGCGGCGCCACGGGCTCTGGCGCCCGCTGCGGTGGCGGCGGTGCCGGTTCCGCTGGCCCGAACCCTGGATCCGGCGCCCCCATGGGGTCGTTCATCATCGGCTCGGCACCGCCGGGTGGCGCGAAGCCAGGCTCCTCGACGCGCTCGGGACCGAGCGTGTCGCGCACGGCGGCGCGGCGGCCAGGGCCAGGCGGGCGCCGTGGCGGACCGGGAGGCGGCCCCCCCGGACCTGGCGCGGGCACCGAACCAGGAGGTGAGCCGCCGGGTCCACCGAGGCCAGGCATCGGCTGACCGCTGGGGCCGGCGGTGCGATCGCCAGGACCGATGTCGCGCTGGGGACGTTGCGGTTGCTGCTGCTGCGGCGACGCGCCAACCTGATCGCCTGGCATCGTCGGGCGCGGCTTTCGCTTCGGCGGCGGCGGCGGCGGGCGTCGCGCCGGATCTGGAGCGACCGGCGCAGGACCAGGCGCCGGGCCGGGACCCGGAGCCGGGGGCGGAGCAGCCAGCGCCTCGTCACCGACACCATCCTCCGCATGAAGGATGAAGTCGCCGATGTAGATCTTATCCTGATTCTTGATCACCAACGGGCTGGTGATCTTGCGCCCATTGACGTAGGTCCCGTTGGTGCTCTTCAGGTCGACGATGATGAACTTGCCGTCCTTGACGACAATGCGGGAGTGCCGCTTCGAGACGTTCCCTTTGGGCAGGATGATGTCATTGCCCTGCACTCGCCCGATATTGACCTCGGACTTGTCGAACTCGAGGCGACGCTGCTCTCCGCCCTTTTCCGTGATGACGACTGTAAACATTCCGCCTCCGGCGCGACTCCGGCGTTCAGATCAGATTCAGAAGCGCTGCGGCTCGTCTCTCGCCGCATCTGCCCAGTGTTGTTTCACGTGTGGTGTCCGCTGTTTCACGTATCCGCATAGCTCAGTCGAAGACCTGCCACCCGACCTCGTCCTTGTAGTCGCTATACAGACGCTGGATGTCGCCGATCTGCTTGCGCACCCAGGGATGGTCGGGGGCGACTACGCGGGGGGTGACGAAGACGACCAAGGTCGTCTTCTGATCACGAAACTCTCTCGACTTGAAGAGCTCACCGATGATCGGGATGTGCCCAAGCAACGGGAGCTTCGAGACGCTCTTCTGCTCTGTGTTGGAAAACAGCCCGGACAGCACGATCGACGCGCCGTCTTTGACCGTGACGAAGGTCTTGAACTTGCGGGTGCGGAAGCCCGGGATGTTCTGAACAGCGACGCTCTGATCGAGCTCGGAGACCTCGGCGTGGATATGCGCGCGGACGTTGCCGAGGCTGTCGGCCGTCGGCGTCACCTTCAGCTTGATGCCGTACTCTTTGTACTGAATGTTGACCACGTTCTGTGTGATCACCACGATCGGCACCTCGCCGCCGACGAGGAACTCGGCCTTGTGGCCTGATCCGCAGACGAGCTTCGGCTGCGCCAGGAGTCGCGCGTTACCCGTCGAATAGAGGGCCTCCAGGGCGAAGCGCCCAGCGTTGACCTCACCAAGCAGGTTCATCGTAATCGTATCGCCGCCTCGTGGTTTGATCGGGATCTGCGCTTGGAGTTGGCCCGTGACGCCTGTCACGCCGAGGACCGACGGCCAGGTCACGCCAACCCGCTGGAGGCCGTTCTTGCGCATCTCGACGAACTCGACCTCCAGCAACACCTGCTTGCCGCCACCGACCTTGACCAGGTTCTCGACCTTCAGCCCATAGGTGCGGAGGATCGCCTGCACCTTGTGCATCTCAGCCTTGGACCCGACGGAGCCCTCGAGGAAGACCGTTCCGCTGATCAACCGACCGCGGACGTCGGTCAGGCCGCTAGCTTTGAAGATCTGATTGATCTGTTCGACCGCAGAGGGCTTGAATCGCACGAGGTTGCGGACCTTGTTGCCAAAGAGGCGCACCGCCGCCTGCGCTCGGCCATAGTCGTCAGCGGTCAGGGCAGAGCCGCTGATCACGACGCCGTCTCCAATCAAGCGTGGGAAGATCCCCTCGATGCGACCAAGATAGGACCGAACCTGCTTAAACAGCCGCCCGACCTCGACCTTCGTCACGACCACCGTGAACTTATGCTTGCGCCGGCCCGTATAGACGATCAGCTCGGTGCTCCCCCCGTTCACACCCACGATCGTCGCTGAGCGTGTGCTGTAGGTGGCCACGTCGGCCACGCTAGGGTTCAGCACCTGCACCTTCGTGACCGTGCCTGGAACGCGAACGCTTTGAGACTGCCCCACCGTGAGGCGAATCGTCCCTCGGCGCGCGTCTGCGAAAGCAGGCAGGCCCACCAGCGCGCAAACCAGCAAAAAGAGACTACATCTAGCCATCAAACGTCGCATCAGCTGCTCGGGTCGCTTGTCGTTTCTCATCCCTGTCCACCAGCGGCGAGGGGATCGCGTATGGCCCTTCTCGGGCGCGATAATAAACGGGGAGCCGTGGAAAAGAGAAGAATTTCTTTGTGGTATTGCGACGATCTCGACCCTGCCAGGGTCAGCAGCGCCTTCCCTTTTTCCGGGTCGTGAGGCGCTTTTCTACACCTTCGGGACCGAGCCGGGTGCTGAGCTGCCGCGACGATTTCGTAGCCGAAGAAACGAGCCATACGGGTGGTCTGGCGAGCTTTCTGATGCCTAGAGAGCGGCCGGCCGGGCTGTACCCGGCGACGGGAGGAGGGTGTCGGGGTGCTCCTAGAGCGCTGATCCGCTGACCGGACCGAGCTGCGCGAAGGACGCGAAATCACGGCGTAGGAGCGAGAAGGGCGCCTGCTGGTAACGCGCAACCGACGCGCGACAACCGCCGTGATGGCGCAGACAAGCGCGGCGACGGGAGGTGAGCTGATCTGCGCTTTAGGGAAGGCGTAGTATCGGAAAGTACTTCAACAACGCGGCCCAGGTCGCCCCGACGAGGATCGCGGCGGCGTAGGGGATCCGATGCAGCTCAACATCCTCTCGCTTCCCCACCAACCGCTTCGAGATCCGGAACATATTGCAAAGGACTCGCCCGAGCTGCCCTCTGGCGAGGGCGTAAGCCAACGCCAGCACCCCGCCGGCAAGGGTCACGTACGCCAGCGCCCAGAGCGCAACTGGCCAGCGCAAGAGCGCCCCCACGGCGGCCATCAGCTTCACGTCGCCGAAGCCGACGAAGTTGATCACCCCCAAGAGCCCGAAGCTCAGCAGCAGCAGCAGACATCCAGCGAGCGATCCGACGAACCCGAGAGCGAGGGCGGCCTTTAGGCCGTGCTGCAGCCCGACCAGCGTCGTGTTGAGCACGAAGCCGGCGATGACACCGCTGAGCGTGAGCCAGTTGGGGATGCGGTAGGAGCGGACGTCGGTGACCGCGGCCACGCCGCAGACGAGCAGGCAGACAACATCTGGCACGAGCACAGCTACCGAGTTGCTCGTCACACCATCACGCCGGGATCCATCACAACCGCTCCATCATGAAGGCAAGGTGCTACTGATTGCTGCCCTTGTTGTCCTGAGCGAAGTTTTTCAGCGTGCGCGACTTCGTATGAGATGTGCGTGCCCTCTCGCTGCCAACCTTGACCTTTGTCTCTCCGGCCAGCGCGTTGGTCGCGCCCGCGAAGAGGTCGCGGATGTTGTCGCCAAAGATGGTCACAACCCCGATCGCGGCGATGGCGATCAGCGCGACGATGATGATGTACTCGGTCATACCTTGACCGCGCTGATCGCGACGAAAACGCTTGAGCAAGCTACGCACGTTGAACTCCTGCTTGTGCTGTTGAGGGTCAGTATAGAGGGCCGCACTTCGTCTTGCTATCGGTCATCGATCCGATGACCCTCACCTCTGCCTTGAATCCAAAGCCCACCGTTGACGTCCCGGAAAGGGGCGTGTTAGCAGCGCCTTGTATCGGAAGGACCCCATGCGTCGCGCCGCCGCCCTCCTCCTCTTGGCCAACGTGCTCGCCCTGCCCCAGCTCGGCGAGGCCAAGCCGCGCTTCTTTGTCTATCTGCGGGCCGTCAAGGAGCAGGTCAACACGCGCTGCAAGCTCGCCAGCCAGGCCCGTGCGCTGGTCAAGAAGCTGCTAGCCAAGGATCCGACGATCACCCTCGATCTCGGCGCCCCGATGCCGAAGAGCAAAAAGGCGCTGGCCAAGCTCTTGGCGGCCAAGAAGCTCCGGGGTTATGGGATCGTCTTTCGGATCACCCGCTGCAAGCACTCGCTCAACCCGCCGGCGAAGGGGCGACGCGCCAAGGTGCTGATGGTCGAGGTGGGCAGCGCGCTTGATGCTGAGACGATCCCCTCGGGGCAGCTGGCGCTGGCGGGTATCGGAGCCGGCCAGGTTGGCACCGAGGTCTCTCGGATCCGAAAAGAGGAGCTCGCCTCGCTCCGCGCCGACGCCCTGGAGGTGGCAGCGAAGCAGTCGGTGGCCCGGTTCATCACCAACCTCGGGAGTCGGCGCAGCCATCCCCCGTCCAAACGCCGCAGGAGACGCTGAGGTGAGACCGCTCTTGGGAATCCTCTTCGTAGCGGCGACGCTGGCCACGCCGCTACGATCGACCGCGAGATCCAACGCCGCCCCGCGCGCTGCGGGCTTCATCCGCGGCGTCGCGCTCGGCCACTACACCGATATCAACCCCAAGAAGCTCGAGCGCAAGCTGAAGCAGGTCAAGGCTGTCGGCGCAAGTCACGTGTCGCTGGTGGTGCAATGGTCGACCCGGGACGTACGCTCAACACAGCTGGCCCCGCGCGAACAGCATACGACCTCCGACAAGAAGCTCGAGCTGATGATCGCGCGCACACGGGCTCACGGCATGAAGGTCGTGCTCTTCCCGATCGTTGACGTCCAGATCCGCAAGCCCTTGGAGTGGCGAGGGGTGATCAAGCCACCGAGCTGGGAGGCCTGGTGGCGAAGCTACCGGCGCTTCATCTTGCACTACGCCCGGATCGCCGCCCAGACAAAGGTCGCGGTCTTCTGTGTCGGATCTGAGCTCGTGACCACCGAGAAGATGCGCAAGCGCTGGGCGGCGCTGATCGCCGCTGTGAAGAAGGTCTACCGCGGAAAGCTGCTCTACTCGGCCAACTGGGACCACTACGATCCCGTGACCTTCTGGGACCTCGTCGACTACATAGGCCTCACGTCCTACTACACGCTGGCCAAGCGCAAAGACGCCGACGAGGAGACGATGCTCCGGTCCTGGAAGGGCATCCGCGACAAGCTCGTAGCGTGGGCGCGGAAAAAGAAGCGACAGCTGCTCTTCACCGAGGTCGGCTACCCCAGCCTGGACGGCGGCGCGGTCCACCCCTGGGACTACACCCAAGGGACGCCGGTAGACCTCGAGGAGCAGCGTCGCGCCTACCGGGCCTTCGTCCGCGCCTGGTCAGGCGTCAAGGAGCTGTCAGGCGTGGTCTTTTGGGATTGGTATGGCGAAGGCGGCCCCAAGGACAAGCGCTACACCCCCTACGGCAAGCCCGCCGAGCAGGTGATCAAGCGCTGGTTCACCACGGGCCGTTTCTGAGCAGCCCTTTTTGCATGCGAGCGCGAGGGTGCAGCCGGCGGCTACTCCTTCTTTTGGGGCGAATGCTCGACGAGGTGCTCCACGCTGAGCGGCACTGTATCTGAGGTGGCGATGTTCTCGGTGTCGTCGAGGGCGAGGTGCTCGCGGCTAGCCCGCGTGAGCACCTCGCCGAGCTGCTCGAGGTGTGCGACCAGCAGGGCGGGATCGGTCAGAGCTTCGCGCGGGGCGGCCTCGACCACGATGTTGCGCTCGGCACAGATCCGTCGCAGCCAGGGTTCGACCTTGCGCTGAAGCGTCGTCGCGAGCTCACGCTGCTCCCGCCGATGAGAGCGCTTCGCCCTGCGGGCCAGCAGCCAGGTCACGAGCGCGACTAGCCAGCCCCCGGCGGCGACAGCACCCCAGCACCATGCCTGCATCTCCCGCTCCTTACGGCCGCCCACCCCTGCTAGCGGAACGTCTTGATCACTTTGGTGGGTTTGTTCGCCCGGATGAACACCGTGAAGCTCTTGACGATGTTGAACTTCGGGTTCTTCAACGTGACCGTATGCTTGCCCGCCGAGAGCGGGATCCTTCGCTGAGGCGTGGTCAGCCCGGTGTCCCGGCCATCGATGATAATCCGCGTCCAGGGCTTCGATCCGATCAGCAGCCATCCCTTGCCACGGGGCTTCGGCTTCACCACCGGCTTCGGCTTCGGCGTCACCACCGGCTTCGGCTTTGGCGTCACCACTGGCTTCGGTGTCTTCGGCTTCTTCGGTGTCTTCGGCTTCTTCGGCTTCTTCGGTTTGACCTTCGGCGTCTTGCCAGGCTTCTCCAGCGTCACGTCGATGGTGACGGGGTTCCCCCCATTGAAGGCGATCGGCTGCGACCAAAGGGCATAGCGATCCCGGCGTACGATCACCTCATAAGCAAGCTTCGGGTTGAGCTTGATCGTCTGCGGGCTTGGCCCGTAGCGCTGCTCGTGGCCATCCTTTTTGATGAACACGTCGCCGCTAGGCTTGCTCTTGACCAGCACCGCGACCTCGCGGGGTAGCAGTTTGAGGTTGAGCTTCTTGACCATGCCAAGGGACACATCGAAGGAGGTCGCCGCGGGCTGGTACTTCGGTGGGAGGCGCACCTCGATGCGGTGGTGGCCGGCGTTGATCAGCGTGATCCGGATCGGCGTCTTGCCCGCTAGCTTACGCCCATCGAGCACGGCCTTGGCTCCAGGCGGTGTCGTCCGCAGCTCGACGATCGGCAGCGCCTCGAGCGTGGGCGTGACGTCAGTCGACTCGCCAGCCTTGACCTCGACCGTCTTTTCCCAGCGCTGGAAGCCGTCTTTGCGGGCAGCCACGATGTAGAAGCCGGGCTTGAGCTTGCCCACTGTCATGGGTGGCTTGCCTGCCTGCTTGCGCCCATCGATGTAGATCTCGGCGTCCGCAGGAGATGTCGTAATACGAAGCGATCCTGGTCGCTTGGCGAAAAACAGGACGTACCCGGCGCCGCAGGCGGCCGCCAGGAGCACCACGACGACGAGGATCAGCGGAAGAGCGCTGCGCCTCTCCTGCTGGGTCTGCGAGACAGGTGGCGTCGCGATCACCGGCATCGTGCTTGAGGCGCTCGGCGACCCGCTCGCGGCGATCGCGGCGGGGCGAGCGGGCACGCTGGGGGGCCGAGATCGCGGCGGCTCCTGCGGGCCCGTGCCTCTCGGCAGCGGCGGGGGATTGGGCGGCGGCGGAGCTGGAGACGATGGCGTGGCTGGCCGCTCTGGAGCCGAGAGGTCGTCGTCGAGCTCATCGTCCGCAAGACCGCCCGGCTTGTCATAGATCTGGGTGTCGATCTCGTCATCGTCCCAGGTCAGGGCGGGAGCCCCGGAGACCGGTTCCTCGAGAGGCTGTGGCGCCATCTCCGCCCCAGCCTTGCGCCGTGGGGGCGCAAAGTCTGCGGTAGGCTCGCGTCGCGGGTCGCCGTCCTCGCCTAGGTCGTCGGCCTCGAGCTCAGGCGGGCGTCCTGGCTCCGGCATCTGCCGGTAGGCCTCGAGCTTGCGCCCCTCTTCCTCGATCTCGCGGGCGAAGGTCCGCTTCGACCACGCGGCGAGATCTTTTCGCGAGTAGAACTCGCCGGAGGTGTACATATAGGCCTGCAGGTCGTCGTGGAGGTCGATCGCGTTCTGGTAGCGATCTTCGACGTCCTTAGCCAGCGCCCGCATCACGATCTGCTCGAGCTCGTCGCTGATCTTTCGGTTGTAGGCGCTTGGCGGGAGGATCTCGACGTTGCGCACCTTCTCCAGCGTGGAGAAGTCGGTCTCACCCAAGAAGAGACGCTCGCCCGTGAGCAGCTCATAGAGGATGATCCCCACCGAGAAGATGTCGGAGCGTCGATCTAGCGGGAGCCCGCGCACCTGCTCCGGCGACATATAGCCGAACTTGCCCTTGAGGATCCCGGCTTGCGTCTTCGAGGCCTTCCCCGCGGCCTTGGCGATCCCGAAGTCGACGAGCTTGACCTCACCCTCGTAAGAGACGAGCACGTTCTGCGGGCTGACGTCGCGATGCACCAGGTGCATCTCCCGGCCCGACGCGTCGCGCTTGTTGTGGGCGTAGTCCAGGCCCTCGCAGATCTTCATCACCACGAAGCAGGCCTGGGGGATCGGCATCGTCTCGCCGAGGGAGCGGCAGCGGTCGAAGATCGCTCGGAGGTCCTTGCCGTGGATGTACTCCAGGGCGATGAAGAACGCCTCGTCGACCTTACCAAGGTCGAAGATCTGAGCGATGTTCGCGTGGTTCAGCTGGACGGCGATCTTGGCCTCATCGATGAACATCTCGATGAACTCTTCGTCCGCCGCGATGTTGGGCAAGATGCGCTTGACGGCGAGTAGGCGCTCGAAGCCCTCCACACCATAAGCTTTGGCGCGGAAAACCTCTGCCATGCCTCCCACGTTGATGCGTTCGAGGAGGTAGTACTTGCCGAAGGGAATCGGCCGGTTCACTGGAGGGCCCTCGGCTCCTTTGCAGGCGACGCAAAGCACGCCGCGAGACTGCTGAACTGTTTATCGAACGCGACGCAACAAGTCAATTACCCAAGAGAAATCTCTATCTATCTAGGTGTGAGGGCCTCGGCGGGGTCCAAGCCCGCGGCGCGCCCAGCGGGGATCGCCGCTCCAACCAGGCAGCAGGCGAGCGCAAAGCCCACCCCAAGAGCCACGAGCCCAGGAGCAAAGTCGAAATAGGTCGATGGCTTGAAGGGGAAATCCGCTACCCGGGTGGCGGAGTACCAGTCCGCGCTCATCGCCGCCAGCCGGGCCAACAACACGCCTAGAGCCCCCGAGACCGCCCCCACCACCCCCGCCTCTCCGAGCAGCATCCATCGGACCTGCCAACGGGTCGCGCCGACGGCCCGCAGCACGCCGATCTCTCGCCGCCTCTCGGCCACCAGCATCATGAAGGTATGCGCGACGTTGATCGCGGCGACGACCACGATGATCCCGCTGATCAGCGAAAAGAGCAGCGTCGCCAGGGTAATGAACACACCGATGCGCTCGCCTCGGTTCTCCGCGAGGTCGAGCCCGAGGGCGCGCACGTGGGCCGACAAGGGGGTGATGTGCGTCTTGCTGCGCACCCGCAGCGCGACGCTGCTGTAGTGTGCGGCGCTCCCCTGCCCTGCATAGCGCGCGTTCCAACGCTTGACGTAACCCAGGGGCACCGTCAGGCCGAGCGGCTCGGCCTTGTCGCTGACGCCCACGAGCCGAAATCGCCGTTGAATCGGCGCCCCACCCCGTGCAGCGCGGGTGCCGAAGTAGCTCTGCCCGACCTCCACCGAAAACTGGCGCCCTGCAAAGACGCTGGTGGCGAAGCTCGGGATCCGCGGCATTCGCGGGTGAGAGCTGGCGATGGAGCCGTTGTAAAGCTCGATCATGTGACGTGAGATCAGCGCCGGCACGGGCATCAAGCAGCGCCCGAGATCGGTGGCGCAGTAGCGTCCGTCGCCACAGCGCGGGGCCGCTGCCTGGCACGTCGGTCCCTCGTCGCCGTGATCAACGAAGCGATGGGGCGACATCGCCTCCTCGGCGAGCATCCGGGCGTCGATGCCCACGCAGAAGCCGCCGACCTCGAAGTGGAGGTCACGGCCGATCAAGCGCCTGCCTCCCCAGCCGCGGGCAGGGACGGCGAGCTTCATCTTCGGGTAAACGGCGGCGGGCGCCGGGGTGGCCCCCCCCGGCTCGCGCAGCCGCTTCACCAGACCCTCGTCGATACGCTTGGCCCCGCCGAAGAGCGTGGCCCGCGGCGCCACCACCTCGAGGCGGTCAACCGGAAAGATCTCGCCGAGCACGATCGCGCGCACCCCCGCGTCGAGGGCGAGAAAAAACACCAGCGAGGCCACACCGATCACGACGCCGATCCCCGAGAGGAGGTTGTGGCGGAGGTTGCGCCGCAGGTTCTGCCGTACCAGGGGGACCATACGGGCCAAGGCTCAGTCCCCCTCCCCTGCGAGCTGCCCATCGGTCATCTGCACCACGCGGCTGGCGCGTTGCGAGACCCGCGGCTCGTGGGTCACCAGCACGAGGGTCAGCTCAAGCTCGCGGTTGAGGCGCTCGAAGAGCTCGATGATCTGCCGCCCGGTGACGCTGTCGAGGTTGCCCGTCGGCTCATCGCAGAGCAGCAAGCGCGGCTTGTTGTAGAGCGCCCGGGCGATCGCCACGCGCTGCTTCTGGCCGCCGCTGAGGTGACGGGCCAGCGCTGTCGCGCGCTCGACGAGGCCGACCTCCTCGAGGCAGCGCTCGACACGCGACGGCTCGCGGGCGGTCTTCGCGAAGAGCCCGGGGAGCGCGACGTTTTCGGCCACCGAGAGGTGTTCGAGCAGCGCGAAGTGCTGAAACACGAACCCGATCTCGGAGCCTCTCAGCGCGCTGAGCTGACCATCGGAGAGCCGCTCGAGGGCTTGGCCGCAGACGGTGACCGAGCCTCGGAAGCGGCGATCGAGCCCGCCAATCACGTTGAGCAGCGTGGTCTTACCACAGCCGCTCTCACCGACGACGGCGACCAACTCGCCCGCTTCGACGGCTAGGTCGACGCCACGGAGCACGGTCGTTCGACGGCCGTAGTCCTTATACAGCTCGCGCACGTGGACGAGCGAGCTCACGCCGTCGGCTCGCCTTTTTCTTTCGGGGCGGAGCTTTCGCTGTCTGCAGACGGCGATGAAGGGTCGGGAGCCGTGGCGGTGGCGCCCTCCTCGAGGGCGCCGACCCGCTCGAGGTCGCAAAAGAGCAGCGTCCCGCCAACCGCGGCCATCGGCACCGAGAGCAGCCCGACCACCGGCACGAGCAGGATCGTCGCTACCGCCGAGCCGAAGCCGCTGGTCAGCGAGCGATGTGTCTTCAGTAGCGCGCGCTTGCGGGCGAAGGACCAATCGCGACGCGCCATGCAGTAGTCGAGGTGGTCGTAGGCGAGGAAGCGCTGGGTGAGGATGAAACCGCCGATGGTGAAGGCGATGGTGCCAACCACTGGGATGAAGAGCAGCAGCAGCATCGGCAGGATCCAGATCAGGTAGATCCCCAGCTTGGCCAGCTCGTGCGCCACGGTGCGCCCGAGCCCCTTGAGCATGAAGCTCCAGGAGAACGGCTGGGGCTCGTTGCCATAGGCGATCGCTTCGACACGCTCCGAGAGCATGTCGTTAAATGGGGCCGTGATGATCGACTGCACGACGAAAAAGAGGACGTAACCGATGATGATCGCCGCGAAGAAAAAGAGGATGTAGAACACCCACCAGAAGACGACGAGCCAGCTGCTGGGCTTGGCCCAAAAGAGCGAGACGATCCAGGCGTACTTGTAGAGGAAGAAGACAGCCACGCCGATGAAGGTCAGGATCGTCAGCAGCGTGGGTATCAAGCAATACTTGATGAGGGAGGTGTTCTTGCCCACGAAGGCCCAGCCTCGAAAGAGGTAGCCGAAGCCTCGAAAGCGCCGCTCCAGGGCGCCGCCCGCGCGCGGGTCCTCAACGTCGTCCCCCGACCCCCCCCCTTGGTTTCTTGAGGCTCTCACCTGCTCTTCGCTCATATCCGTCTCCAGCAGAGGGCTTCTGCGATGTAACGTCCGATGTAAAGAGGGTGCGCTCAGTACTAGCATCCCGGTTCGTGGGCATCAACGGGAGCACCGACCAGCCAGCGCAGACGGTGGTGGAGACGGATAGCGACAGCGGCACACCGCCGCACACCAAGAAAAGCGCCAGGGCGGCTCTCAGCCCGCTTCGACGCCTCTGCATGGAAACACCTGCAGCCGCCTCCATGAAAAACGTGCATGACACACGCAACAATTGCGAGCGCGCGCCGATAAGCGCTGCGAACCCACTCGGAGGACTCAACAATGACCGCACCTCGCATCGGAAACGCCCGCTCTGTCATCGCCCCTCGCCGCCCACGCCAGACCGCCCGAGACAACACCTTCTCCCGGATCCTCGGCGGCGGCGCGCAGGTGCTGCTCTCCGGGGCCAAGATCGCCACGGGCCTGGTCGGCCTGCCCACGCTCTCGGCGGCGATCAGCCGCGCTCGCCTCGGCACTGCCACCACCGGCTGGGCAAAAGGAGCCTCGGGCGCGGCCGCATCAGGAGGCTCGGGAGGCGCCAGCTCGCCCGACGAGCTGATGAAGCAGCTGCAAGACCAGCGGATGCAAGACGAGCTCAAGCTGTTGGAGCTGCAGAGCAACATCCAGCAGCAAAACCGCCAGGTCTCGCTCGTCTCCAACGTCATGAAGGCCCGGCACGACACGGCGAAGTCGGCGATCTCGAACATCCGCAGCTAGCCGGCGGCCCCTCTCTTAGGGGAGTCTCGGCGCCCGATGTGCGCGTTTAGTGAAACCAGCGTATGCTACCCATCACCGGGTCTCGCGACCACGAGGTGAAACGATGAAAATCGGCGGACCCAAACCACCAATCAAACCTCCCGTTGACGCGGTCGACGGCAAGCCCAAAGCCACGCAGCCAAAGAGCGCCTCGTTCGCCGACACGCTGACAGGGACGAAGCGAACCGAGCAAGCGCGCGCGGCCACCACCGCCCAGCGCCCGCCCCCTGCGGCCCTCGAGCAGCTCGTCGCCGAGCTGCGCGCCGGTAAGGTCGACGGCCCGGCCGCAGCACAGCAGCTGATCGAGCGCGTCGTGGCGACCCGCACCGCCGATCTCGCGCCAGAGGTGCGCGACCAGCTGAAGCAAGCGCTCGAGCGAGTGCTGCAGAACGATCCGACCCTCGCGGCGAAGCTGCGACGGCTCGGCGAGGCCGCGGAGGCCGACCGTTGAGATTCGCGTTGAGACTCGCGCCGATCCTCACCCCTGGGTCCTCCCCACGAATCCCTTCCGTCGCCGGACACGCGTCTTCGGCGACGAAATCGGCTCGCGAGACCACCCGGTTGGCTCATGTCTTCGGCGACGAAGCTGGCTCGGCAGCTCAGCACCCGGCTCGGTCCCGAACGTGTAGGGGTGCTCTTCGGTTGCTCCTGTTCTTGACCCTCCTCATGTTGGCACGAGCCGCGACCGCGGCGCCCGCGACCGACGGCGTCAAGGCGGTGCGGATGACCGCCTTCTATATCCCCGGCCCGGGGGTCACGCCCAAGACGATCGCGGGAGTCTCGCGACACATCGGCAAGGCCCTACGACGTGACAATCGGCTCACCGTCAAAGACTCGGATAAGCTCCTCGCCGAGTTTGCCGGTGACGTGCCACGAGACGAGCTGGCGGCGGCCAAGCAGAGTCAGACCGAGGGCATCAAGCTCCTCGCCGAAGACCAACCAAACCAGGCCGTCGGCAAGCTCCAGCAGGCGATCCGCCAATACGAGGCGATCCTCGCCTTCGTCAAGAAGCGTCGCCTCGCTAGCTGTATGATGGCCC
>PDPC01000159.1 GCA_002747355.1 Pseudomonadota bacterium
CGATAGTAATCGGAACTCGCTCTCCTTCATCGTTTACCCTGATCAGAACGAACTGTCCCGGCTGTCTGTAAGCAACAATATCAGGTGCTTCAAACCTGTAAAGGTTGATATCGGGACCAAGTCTTTCTTTGTACAGAAGCTTGTGCATGTTTTTCCCTCCAAATCAGAAGAAACGGTTAATTGAAATCCTTCCCCACGGTTGAGTACATTGCAGGGATAGAAATCCTACAGCTGAAAGGTAACCGGGAAAACTGTACACAAATGCGTTTCGGTTTTCTCCGCATGGCGACGACGGGCTTTGCCGCGCAGGCGCTGGGCGCAAAAGACCCGGTGGAGGTGCGCGCCAGCTTCGCGAGGCCAGCCCTGATGGGGCTCGCTCTGGGCGCTGTGCTCGTGGCGCTTCAGCTGCCCATCGGCTGGGCCTCTTTTTCGCTGGTCGACGCCTCGGCAGCGGTGGAGGCCCAGGCCCACGCCTATTACTCGGCTCGGATCTGGGGGGCTCCGGCGGTGCTCTTGAACTACGCCGTGCTGGGCTGGCTTCTGGGCGTGCAGCGGCCCCGACTGGCGTTGGCCCTCCAGGTGACGGTGAACCTCTGCAACTTAGGTCTCGATCTGGTCTTTGTCTATGGCCTCGGCTGGGGCGTGGCCGGAGTGGGTGCGGGTAGCGCCATCGCTCAGGGGGGCGGCTCTGCGCTAGGGCTGCTCATGGTGTGGAGGGTGCTGCGGAGTCACCGAGCCTCGCTGTCCTGGCGCGTGGTCTTTGACGGCCAGCGGCTCGCGAGGCTGTGGCAGGCCAACCGCGATCTCTTCATCCGTACCCTCTGTCTCATCAGCGCCTTCGCCTGGTTCACCGCCCAAGGTGCCGCTCAAGGCGACGTTGTGCTGGCCGCTAACGCCGTGCTCTTGAACTTCCAGACCCTGATCTCTTATGCCCTCGACGGCTTCGCCCACGCCGCCGAGGCGTTGGTGGGAGAGCAGCTCGGGGCGAAAGACAGCGCGGGCCTGTCGGCGGTGGTGCGCGCCGTGACCAGGTTCTCTGCCCTGCTCGCCGCCCTCTTCTTCTTGGCCTATTTGCTGGGAGGCGCGTGGATGGTCTCGCTCCTTACCGACATCGAGGAGGTGCGAACGGAGGCCGCTCGCTACCTGCCCTGGGTGGTGACCTCTCCTCTGGTGAGCGTGTGGTCCTACCAGCTCGACGGCATCTTCATCGGCGCAACCCGAACCCGAGAGATGCGGGAGAGCATGCTCTTGTCTTTTGCGGCCTACCTTGCCTTGGGCTATATGGGGCTTTGGCTATGGGGCAACCACGGCCTATGGGCGGCCTTTTTGGCCTTCATGCTGCTTCGGGCCGTCACCCTCATCCCAAGATACCCGGCTATCGCGCGTGCCGCTCGTCAGTCGCGGGTGTAAACGCCCCTGCAGAGCTGGTTGGTCGCGCTAGAGCGCTGATCAGCTTGCTGGACCGACGAGCTGCGCGAAGGATGTGGAATCACGGCGTAGGAGCGAGCAGGGCGCCCGCTGGTCGCAAGCAACCGACGAGCGACAACCGCTGTGATGTCGCAGACCAGCGCGGCGACGGGAGGTAAGTCGGTCAGCGCTCTAGTGAGGCGTCGCAGGGGAGCTGGTGAGTTGAGACCGACGGCCCAAAACGCAGCGATAGTGGTGCTACGGCGAGTTTGAGCGACAAAGAACTCGGTTCGAAGGGCAAGTCGCGACGGGAGGCTAGATCAACTAGGTTGCTCGAATGGGGTGTCGGCTCGAATGGGGTGTCAGCTCGAATGGGGTGTTGGCTCGAATGGGGTGTTAGCTCGAATGGGTGTTACGGCGTGCCACAGGAAAAAGGTACCCGGTCGATCTCGGCGAAGCTACTTGTGGAGCTCGACGTTCAGGATGACCGTCTCGCCTTCCACGACGCGGATGCTCTTTTTCTGGGTGCGGTAGCCGCGGGCGGAGACGACGAGGTTGTACTCGCCGGGCTTGAGGTCAATGGAGAACTTGCCCCTGCGGTTAGGCTTGATCGTCTTGTCCAGCTCGGGGATCAGCACGGTGGCGCGGTGCACCCGTCGGCCGCCGATGGCGCCGACGGTGCCGCGGATGGTGCCGGGCTTGATCTCGGCGCTCGGTGAGAGCTTGACCTCGATCGCGCTCATCGACTCGGCGACGCTCACCTCGACGTTGTAGGAGCGGAACTGCCCAGTCTGCGGGTCGACGGCGAGCCAGGAGACATCAGAGCCGACGCGTACGCGGGCGTTCCAGACGGGCTTGCCGGAACGGGCGTCGAGCACGGCGCCGGTGAGAGCGGCTAGTTTCGGGCTGCCCTTGACGTCGGGGGTCTTGATCGGGCGGGTGACGACCTTCGCAGGTGGCTCGTAGAAGGGGTCGAAGCGGTAGCTCGCGCGGAGCATGAGGTTCCAGGTTGGCACCGTGAAGGCGTCCTTGCCGGCGCCCACATCTCCCGGGTCGCGGGGGCCAGTGCCGAGCAGGCCGATGTCGATCGCCGCCATCAGCTGCAGGCCCTTGCGCTCGCCCAGCCAGCCACGGGCGCCCAGCGTCAGGCGCATCGGGCTGCCGCTCACGCCGGGGTTGCCGTCGCCGACGAAGGGCTCCATCGACCACTCGAAGAAGGGGCCGACGTACCTGGTCGCGTACTCGGCGCCGACGCGCAGCAGCACGCGGTTGAAGCTGCTGGCCTGGGCGGCGAAGCGCTCATAGCTCGGGGCGTTGGAGTTCTCGATCAGGTTCTCGCTGCCGTCGAGCACGAAGCCCGCGTTGAGGTGGAAGGTCAGCGGCAGCGAAGGCAGGGTGTAGCTGGCGAGCGCCGCCATGGTCAGGATCGTCGTGTCGAGGGCAGCCTGAAAAAAGCCAGCGCCGCTGGCGAAGCGGGCGTCGACCAGCGCGCCGACTGAGAACCCAGACATGATCGCGAAGCCGCCCTTGACCGCCAGCTGCGGATCACCGACGGCGACCTGCAGCTCGTCGGTTTGGAGGCCGCCGCCGCTGGTGCTGTCGGAGATCACGTGGAGCGCCAGCGCGACCTCGATGAAGCGAAGCGGCGCGATGGCGATGGTGTAGGTGTTGTCGAAGCGCGAGTGATCGTAGAGCGTGGTGGTCGTCGTGCTGTCGCGGATGAACTCGCTCGCGGCGAAGAACTCGAGGTTGGTTCCTACGGCGATGTAGCCGGCGTTGTTGTTGCTCGCGGCCACTGTGCGGGCCAGACCGCGTAGCCCCGCGAGGTTGTCTCCGCCGAAGAGCCGCGCCCCGGAGACGGGGGCGTCCTGTGCGGCGGCTGTCGTGGGCAGCAAGAGCAACACAACACAAACCAGCGCAAGACAACTCGTTCGAGTGGCGACGAGAGCGTGAGGCGGCGGAGTGGTCCTGCGGGCCAGCTGCATGGGGGGTTCCTCTATTGAGCCGAGACTGATCGATGCCCCAACCGGGGCTGTGGGCCGGGCGCTTTGTTGCCAAGGATGTGGACGAATTGTAAACTTACGACTTGATTATACTCAAGAATCGTCTCACTCAAGAATCGTCTCGTCTCGTCTCAAGAATCGTCTAGCTTTGGCGAGCGTGATTGCCGCGATCGTGGCGAATCGAAAGACAGCAGCCGTGTGGCCCGATGGCGCGCGGTGTTCGCGCTGACGGAGAGGCCGTGACGGCTCCCGCGGTAGAGACCACCAAAGGCAGCGAGACGGAGCGCTACGGGCGCTACGAGATCGTTCGCAAGCTCGCCTCCGGCGGCATGGGAGAGGTCTACCTCGCGCGATCGGTGGGGGTCGCGGGTTTTCAGAAATATGTGGTAATCAAGAAGATCCTGCCGCATCTCGTCGAGCAGCAGCAGTTCGTTGAGGGCCTCGTACGGGAGGCCAAGCTGTTGGTGATGCTCGACCACCCAAACATCGTGCAGGTGCTCGATCTCGGCGTGGAGGGCAACGACTACTTCATGGCGATGGAGTTCGTGAATGGCTACAACATGGCCACCATCGCCCACTACTGCGCCCAGAAGCGAGTGCTGATCCCTGCCAAAGCGGTGGTCAACGTCGTCCTCAGCGTCCTCGACGGGCTGGAGTACGCTCATAACCTCATCGGCGTCGACGGCCAGCGGCAGAATATCATCCACCGCGACGTCAGCCCGCAGAACGTGATGATCTCGCGCGACGCTCGGGTGAAGTTGACCGACTTTGGCATCGCCAAGGTGCTCAACGAGGCCGAGGGCGAGTTCACCCAGAGTCTCAAAGGGAAGTTTCGCTACATGGCCCCCGAGGCGGTCGACGGCGGTCGTATCGATCGTCGCTACGACGTCTTCGCCGCGGGGATCCTGCTCTTCGAGGGGCTCTGTCGGCGCCACCTCTTTGGTGGGCGCTCCGACGTCGACATCCTCAACCAGGTGCGCGAAGCGCGGGTGCCGCCGATCGATCGCTATCATCCAGGGATCTCCGACGCGATCGTGTCGGTGGCGTGTAAGGCCCTGGAGCGCGATCCGAGCCGCCGCTACCAGAGCGCCGAAGCGTTCGCTCGTGAGCTGCGCGAGGCGATCCGCCCAACGACGGTGGCTGAGGCGGGGGTCGAGTTGCGCGACTTCATCGTCGACCTCTACGATCGGGATGACTACCCGATCAACAAGCCGAAGCTGCCCGACCTGCGCGCCGTCGCCCTCGACAGCACGCGTTCGCTGGTGCTGCGCAGCCATATCCCCACCGGAGATCGGTCGCGGCAGTCCGAAACGGAGCTTCAGCCCAAGATCGTCGTCCGGCGCAAGCGCAGCGTGAGCCCGGCGATCATCGTCCTCGCGATCGGGTTGCTGGCGATCAGCGGCGTCGTAGCCTTTTTGGCCTACACGCTCTGGAAGAAACCACAAGACAGCCCCGGGGCGGGGACGGGGCGCGTTGGGGGCGGCGTGATCATCATCGATCGCAACACCGACGCGGCCCCGCCGCCGCCGGCCGACGCTGGCGTCGATCAGCCCAAGGTGAGGCCCGATCTAGGCAGAAAGAGCCCGGTCAGGCGACCCCGCCGGCCGCAGATCTGCCCAGGGCGCAAGTTCACACCCAGCCTCGGCAAACGAGCGATGCGCAGCAAACAGAAGCGGATCTCGGCCTGCATCCAGCGCTACCTGAAGCCCGGGGGTGCCGTGAAGCTGCTGCTCGTCTTCGACATCAAGGGATCGGGGAGGGTCTCGAGGTTCTCCGTGACGCCGCCAGCGGCGGCCAAGACCAAGATCGGCCGCTGCATCGCCCGAGTGGCCCGGCGCACCCGTTTCCCCTGTCACGACCGCCGAAGGGTGAAGTTCACCCAGCCCATCCAGGCGTCGTTGAAGTAATCGACGTTAAGAGCTTCCCTACACATGCCTCCCGTCGCCGGGCACAGCGCTGCCGGCCGCTTTCTAGAGCGCTGATCAGCTTACCGGACCGAGCTGCGCGAAGGATGCGGAATCACGGCGTAGGAGCGAGGAGGGCGCCTGCTTTTAG
>PDPC01000160.1 GCA_002747355.1 Pseudomonadota bacterium
CCGCCGCCACCACCGCCCCACTCGGGCAGGCTGCAGCTGGAGAAGGAGCCGCCGCCGCCACCACCACCGCCGCCGAGGCCGTCTTCGCCCGTCTTGCCCGCGCCGCCGTCGGCGGGTTGGTAGAGGCCGCTCGCGGTCACGCCGCCGACCTCGGCGCCTGCCACGCCCGGGTCGCCGGAGTCTCCCGACGCGCCGGCGCAGCCCGCTGCGCCATCACCGGGGCGCGTGAGCGTGGGGGTCCCGCTGCAGTCTTTCTCCTTGCCGTCCTTGCCGCCCTTGCCAGCGCGACCTGGCGTGCTGGCGCTGCAGGCGGCCGTGGCGCCGGAGGCGCTGCTTCCGGCGATGCCGTCCTGGCCGTCGCAGCCGCCGGTGATCGAGATGAAGTCGCCCTTGCCGCCGTTGCCGCCGGGCTGGCCGCAGCTCGACTTGCCTCCTTCGCCATAGTAGCCGGCGGCTCCGGCCGCGGCGCTGCCGCAGGCCAGCGGTAGAGGTAGGGGGAGCGCGGAGACGCCATCGACGCCTTTGCCCCCGGGATCGCCTGCTGCGCCGGGCTTGCCGGTGCCGACGGCGCCGCCAGAGCCGCCCTTGCCGGCCTCGATCGTCAGGTGGCTGAGGACCAGCCCCGGGCTGTCGCCGACGAGGACGCCATAGGAGCTGGCGCTGTCGCTCTCCGCGTCGGGGGCGCGGATGGTGACGTGAGCGAGCTCGGTGTGAGTGGTGATATTCGCCGCCTGCACGGCGATCGCCTCGCCGCTGATCAGCTTCCCCTCGATGGTGGTCGTCTCCTTGGCTGGGCCGTCGGTGAAGGTCTGGTTGTAGCCACCATAGACGCTGACCTCATCGACGAGGTCGACGCTCTCGAGGTAGCTGCCGCCAGCGACGCGCACGGATCGTGGCGGCGTGAAGGTCGCCGCGCGGGTGATGCCGCGGGTGATGGTCTTACAGGCCTCGGCGGGGTTCTTGCCGCAGGTAGGCGTGTCGACGCCGCCTTTGGAGACGTAGATCGCGGCCGCGCCGGGGCGGACACCGTCGCCGGGAAGGCCGTCGCCCACCGAGCCTTCGAAGGCTTGGCCATCCGTCAGTGGCTCGATTCCTTGATCGGGGCTGTCCTTGGCCGCGCTCGCGCAGGCGCCCCCGATCAGGGCTGCTGCGACGAGAGCGACGCTGCGGAGGCGAGGGTTCAGCACGCGCCACTCCACGCTCGGTCTTGGATCTGCAGAGATGATCAGTAGTCTACGCGCGCCTCGGCGAGCGGTCAAACCACGTGGCGAGGGAGATGAGGCGCTCTAGGTGCCCTCTCCGAGCGGATCGGCGAAGCGCTCATCTTCGATGGTGCACAGAT
Organism: Pseudomonadota bacterium; assembly: GCA_002747355.1. GTDB lineage: Bacteria > Myxococcota_A > Polyangia. Next base: position 1,343 of record PDPC01000160.1, read on the forward strand.
CCTCGCTCTTGAGGTTGCGATACCAGAGCAGGTAGAGCAGCACCACGGAGACGACGGTGAGGCCTCCGAAGAGCTTGACCTTGCCCCAGTCGTGCCAGACGAAAGACATGGCGGTGATCAGCACCGAGAGCTGAAAGGGCAGGGCGCCGGCCATCGCCAGGGCATCCTGGCGGTGCTCCTTGTTGCGCCCCGTGATGTCCTCTTCGCTCAGCTGACCTCGCTCGACGGTGAGCCGCTTCACGCGCCCCCACAGGCCCCAGGGGCCGACCTGGGTCCAGAAGCGCACCAAGATCTCGTCGTCGACCGGTGGCGTGGTCAGAGTCGCGAGGGTCACGACCACGAAGGCGCTGCCGACGATCGCCGGAAAGGCCGTGTAGAGCGGCAGCGCGAGGCCGGCGTTGACGATCAGCGCGGCGACGATGCCGGCGCCGGTGCCCGCGGCGAAGCCGTAGCCGTTGAAGCGCGGCCAATACCAGCGCAGAAAGAGCGGGACGAACATCCCCGCTCCAATGCCCATCGTCACCAGGCCCCAGATCGTGTTGATGTTCGGGATCAGCGCGGCCAGGCCGATACCCCCGACGCAGAGGCCGACGGTCGCCCAGCGGGAGACGGCCATCAGCGTCTTGCCCTCGGCGTTGGGGTTGATGTAGCTGGCGTACACGTCCTTGACGATGTAGGCCGCGCCGGCGTTGAGCGTGGAGTCGAAGGTCGACATGGCGGCGGCGATCAGCCCCGCGACGACGAACCCTTTGATCCCTGCGGGGAAGAGCGTCTGCAGCACAACGGGCAGCACGTACTCGGCGTCCTTGGCGATCTTCGCCGCCGCGGGGCCACCCTTGGCCAGCAGATCATAGCCGAAGACGACCAGCCCGGCGATCATCGTCCAGCGGAAGACCGAGAGCACGATGCTCTCGGCAGTGAGCAGGTTGGCCTCTCGCTCGGAGCGGGCGGCGAAGAAGCGCTGATCGGTGTAGCCGCCAACGCCGCCGCAACCCTCGAGGGTCGTGCGGAAGAACCACATCGCCAGGCAGACACCGAAGGCGTTGAAGATCGGTCCCCAGGCCCCGGGGTTCGAGCGAAGGAGCGATTGGCCGAGGTCTGCTGGCCTATCGACGCCGAGGCTGAGGAGGCCCGCCGGGAGCTCGACGGCCGGGCGCAGGGCGAAGGCCTTCACGGTCACGTAGATCGCGGTGAGGGTGAGCAGCAGCATCTGCACCACGTCGGTGAAGACCACACCGTAGAGCCCAGAGAGGAGTGTGTAGAACAGGCCGATGCCGACCATCAGGGCGATGCAGGTGAGCTCCGAAAGCGGGATGAAGCTCGTGAGGAACTTCCCAGAGCCCTTGGAGAAGTAGATGATCATCCCCAGTGAGAGGACGACATTCGCCACCGCGCTGAGGAGGTGGGCCATCTGGCCGGGGCGATCGGTGCCGAAGCGCAGCTTCATCCACTCGGCCGAGGTCATCACGCGGCTGCGGCGGAGCCACTTGCCCAGAAAGACCATCAGAAACGACAGCGAGAGGCCGACGCCGCCGCGGATCTCGACCAGGAAGCCGCGGTAGCCGAGGGCGAAGACCAGCGCGAGGTTGATCATCGTGCCGCTCATGTCGAAGTTCGACGTCGCGGTGGAGATCCCGAGGATCCACCAGGGGATGGTGTTTCCGCCGAGGAAGTAATCGTCGAGGCCCTGCGAGGCCCGCTTGGACATCACCCAGCCGATCAAGGTCACCGAGACGAAAAAGCCGACGATGATCGTGATGTCGACGGTCGCGAGGGCCGGCGTGCTTGGCATGATTCGCTCTCTCGAGAGCCCGTGGCTCGGACGTGTGTGCTCGTAAATGTTGCGCTTTCGGCCCGTATCCTAGAGCGCTGATCAGCTTACCAGACCGAGCTGCGCGAAGGATGCGGAATCACAGCGTAGGAGCGAGGAGGGCGCCTGCTGGTAGCAAGCAACCGACGA
>PDPC01000131.1 GCA_002747355.1 Pseudomonadota bacterium
CGTCGCCGCCGGGGTCTCGGGCCTCGTCGCGGGCCACGAGGGCCTCTGGGGTGCTCGCCGTCGGCTCGACAGCCGGCCGGCGGCCCCCTGTCTTCGCCCGGCCACGCCTCGCAGCGTCGGCGGGGGCCGATGAAGGACGAGATCCTCGAGGCGAAGCCTTCGAAGCTCAGGCGCCCCGGCGCTTCTCTTGCCAGCGCGCGATCGTGACCCAGCAGGTCCGTGCCGGGTCACGATCGCTGGCCGGCCACGGGCTGACGCGAGCCCGCACCTGCGGGTGCGATGCGCGCTTCGCGCCGTACGACGCGAACGCCAAGCCGACGGCCATCAGCGAGTCGATCAGCCCGGCCACGACGCCGGCCGGCCCCACGACGATCGTTGGCCAACGGTGCCCAGCGCCAAGGAGGCCAGTGACGCGTACCTCGCTACTGTCTACAGCTGCGCCAGGCGGCCGCAGGGAACACGAGCCCGATGGCGTACGCGTTGACCATGGTGCGAGATCAACTTGCGCTGGCGGCGTAGACAGAACTGGCGGCGTAGACAGAACTGGCGGCCAAAACGGCTCAGGAACTGTCCGCCAAAACGGCTCAGGAACTGTCCGCCAAAACGGCTCAGGCCCACTACTTTTGTCGACTGCGGTGACGTGGACCTGGGTAGAGACGCGCATAGTCAACGTCGCCATAGCGAACGACGAGCAGGGGCTTGACACCCCGAGTGTAGCTCTGGATCAGCTTGGCCTCTCGCTTTCGCTGGCGGAGGCAGACATAGTCGATGATGTACATCGCCTCTCGATGATGAACGGGTCGATACCGGATCCAAGGCGTTAGCGCTCGATGGTAGATGTAGAGAGCGAGGGTGGGGGTGACTCCCCGAGGGACGTCGTTCTTGATGAAGATGGCGACCTCGCGCAAGCCCTCGCCGATCCCGAGTTGGACGCTTCGTTCCGCGCTGAGGAGTGGGAGCCTCGATGTCCAGCCAAGTGGCACAGGATGAGCCGCGATGACTCGGGCTGTCCGTGTGATGAACAAGACTCCGAGGATGGTGAAAAGGACGAGAACAGGTCGCTTCCAACGCCGTGCCCAGTCCTGCAACCATTGGACTTCCCATAGGCGTTTCAAGGCCAGGGCAGCCGCTAGGCAAAGGATCGGCAGAAACGTCAGGAAGTACCGATCTTGCTTCTTTGGGTTTCCTAGGAAGATGAAGAGCCAGATCGCATGGGTAAGCAGGATATGGGCGACGGGGTAGCGACAGAGGAAGCCGACACGCAGCTCGGTGCCTTGTGCGCTGAGCCGAACGATACAGCCCACTGCGATGGCGGCCAAGACCAAGACCTCGGGTGTCGTGCGGAAGAGCAGTACACCAAGGTAGAACCCGACACCTGGATCGCGGGTGTGGACCTCGCCCCAAGAGAAGAGCTGATGTCCACCTGTGAACTCACCTTTGACGCGTGTGAAAAAGAGCGATGCGGTCTTGGCTGGCTCGAAGAGCAGGGCGGGCCAGAGCGAGACGACGACGAGGGCGCTCAGCGCCACTGTCGTGAGCAAGCAGGCCAAGAGTCGCCTGCGCTCCGCCCAGCTTCTGTGGCGCACGCCTTCCACGCAGAACACGAGGGCGACGCCCATGGCGATCCCCGCCGCGGAGACCTTAGACAGCAGAGCCAGCCCGAGGAGAGCTCCTGTCAGCAAACCCCAGCGAATGCTCGCCTCCCGTGCGGCGACGACTCCAGCAAGGGCCGCACACCAGCCAAAGGACGTGACAAGCATGTCGAGATGAAAGGTGCGAGCGTGTCCAATGGCGAATGGCTCAGACGCGAGGAGGAAGGCCGCTAGCGCAGCCCACAAGGTGTACGAGGACCCAAGAATGCGGCGCACCAGGAGGAAGGTGGCTCCCACCGAGAGACTCGCGACCAAGACCACCGGAACCTTGCCGGCGATCAAGACTGCGTCGGAGAGGGGGCGCCCAAAGGTTCCGGATGCCTTCATCGAGAGGCCCGAAAGCCACATGAAGGTCACTCCGGGATGATGCTGAAAGGTATCCATCCAGCGCCCGCTGGAGAGTCCCCGCCAGAACCTGAGCGTGTGATCATGCCACATCCAGATCGCGTCGACATTGACCTTGGCGTCGAGGGCGAAGATGCGGGAGAGGAACGCGTAGCCTATCAAGGCCATGCAGATGGCCAAGACCACGAGCCGCCGTTCAAAGAGGCCGTCGATGGAAGTCGAGAGAGGAGGCGTAGGATGACGCATCGAGACAGTTCCAGCGTTGACAGGTCCCTATCGCAATAGGCGTTTGCAGGAGGGCGTCGACGAGGTAGGCCGTTGATGGCCGACGCTCGGTGAGAGGCCCTGGCCATCGCTGTAGCTATTGGACCGGGAAGATGCCGTTGGCCCAATCACCTCCACAGCTCTGACTGCTATCACCGCCACACGTTTGAACACACGTGCTGGGCTCTCCGTGTGATCCGTAGGAGTCTGCACAGAGACACCAGCTATCGGACACCAGCTATCGGACGCCAGTATCGATACTGGACACCGGTAGGCCATAGGCGTTTCCATAGAACCAGCAACGATGGTATCGCACACCTGCGTAGGAGTGGTTGGCGCCTTGACAGATCGTGACGACGCTGATGGTGCCATGAATAGGCCCGTCGTGACCTGGTAAGGGCTTGGTGCAGGAGGGCGCCTGCTGGTCGCACGCAACCGACGAGCGACAACCGCCGGGATGTCGCAGACCAGCGCGGCGACGGGAGGTCAGTTGGTCAGCGCTCGAGAGCGCTGATCCGCTGACCGGACCGAGCTGCGCGAAGGATGCGGGATCACGGCGTAGGCGCGAGGAGGGCGCCTGCTGGTCGCACGCAACCGACGAGCAACAACCGCCGGGATGTCGCAGACCAGCGCAGCGACGGGAGGTCAGTTGGTCTGCGCTCTAGAACGCGATCTCGGGCTGCATCGGGAAGAAGAAGGTCACGTTGAAGCCGAAGAAGAAGTGGTTGAGGAAGCGCCTGTCGTCGCTGTTGGTGAGGCGACACACCTGTTCAGGGCCCTTTTTCGTTGCCTCACAGAGCTTCTGCTCGTTGTCCTCACGCCCGCGGGTCACGTCCTGACCGGTCTCGTTGTCGTTGAACATCAGGTCCTTGAACTCGAGGCCGACGGAGATCCAGTTATTGATGTAGATATGAAGGCCAAGACCCCAGGCGAAGCCAAGGTTGAAGGCCTCGTTGGTCGCGTCGACATCTTCGACGACGACACCGTTGGGGCCCGTGATCGGCCCCTCTTCGTTGTCGTTGCTGGTCTTGCCGAACGCCATCCCAGCGAAGACGTAGAAGTCGTAGCCGATGAAGAGCGCGCTGAAGACGCCCATCTTGCCCGAAAACGGGGTGAAGTTGAGGCGCACGTCGCCGATCAGGTCGAGCCGCGAGAGCTTCTTCACGTTCCTGTCGAAGGTCTTTTGATCTGGCCTCGTCTTTTCGTCGTAGGTGTCATCCAGCTCGTTGGTCAGCGGGGTGCGGAAGTTGATGCCGAAGTTCCACTCCGTGCCCACCGAGAGGTAGTCGTTGATGTGGTACTGGGCCCGCAGGCCGATGAGGATCGCGTTCATGAAGGCGCGGTTCAGCGTAAAGGCCGTGGCCAGGCCAACCTCGAATCGGCCGCTGCGCAGCTCGTAACGGTGCCGGATCGCGACCTGGTCCTCGATGGGCACCACGGCCTCATCCTTATCCCAGATCGAGCCGCTGCCCGAGTGGCCGCTCGACGACGTCTTGGCGGCCGGGGCGTTGTTTTTGGCCTGAGCGAGCGTAGGCGCCGTGGCGAGCACCAGCGCCAAGCCAATCGTGAGCGAAGTAGTCATGCGTCGCATTGGGTGCTCCTTGGCCTAGCGGAAGGTCGTGTACTGGAAGTCGAGGGGGAAGAAGATCGCCACACCGAAGGTGAACACGAGGCTCGAGATGAACTTCCTCTCCGTAAAACCGTTGTCGATCGCTGCTTGTGCGGTCTTGGCGGTGGTGGGGCGCCCCGTTTTCTCGAAACGGTCGATCAACAGGTAGTAGCGAAAGGATGCCTGCGCCGCGAGCCACTTGGTAAAGAAGAAGCGGCCGCCGATACCCGGGAACGAGAAGGTCAGCGCCCAGCTCTGGAACGCCTCGTTGTCGAAGTCGCGCGGGATCGCCTCGCTGCGGGTTATGCCGATGCCGCCGGAGAGGTAGATCTCGTACTGGAAGATCGCTTTGTTGAAGACGGTGAACTTGCCGTAGATCGGGACGTAGGAGAAGTCCGCGGTGAGGGTGAAGAGATAGCGGTTGAGCGTGGGAACGCGGCCGAAGTGGTAGCGCGTCCAGAACTCATCGGGCATCACCGTGTCGAAGTAGTACATGCCCCGCGCGCCGATGGCGAGGATGTCGGTGAGGAAGAAGTTCAGCTCGCCGCCGACCACGGTGTGCTGAACCATCTGATCGTTGATCGTGGTGCCGACGAAGGGCAGCACCTCGAGCCGCATACGCTTGAGGAAGCTCTTGCGCGGCAGCACGACGATGTTCTTCCAGGTCTTCTGCGCCTCTTGCCAGCGCTTCTCCGGCGAGAGATCCTTCTCCTGCTTTTCTGTGGCCGCCGGACCACCCTCGCCAAGCGTCGCCGGTGGGGCTGTGGGTGGTGGTGCTGTCGGCGGCGGGGCTGTCGGCGGCGGGGCCGGCGTCGGTGGCGGCGGCGCGGGAACGTCGGCGCCACCCTTCTTGCCTTGAGCCCAGGACGTCGCAGGAGCGAAGGCCAGGGTGAGCAGGCCAGTCAGGAGAAATGCGGTGAGGGGACGAAATCGTCTCATACCAACCTCGCGGTCGCGTCAGCGGAGCAACCCTCTTGAAGGAGAGGACCAGGGGGCCTGAAGCTAGCTCGAGCCTTATGCGAATTTTGAAGCAATTTCAATGGCTTAGCGGCCTATCCCAAGGTTGCGCCAATATAGCATAGCCGTTTCGAAGCGATCAACAAAAACATCTGCCAATCCCGACACCTAGCTCGATTGCTCGGCGACAGGCGTTTCCTCTTGATGGTATAGCGCCTCAACGAACGCGTCGGGATCGAAGGGGCGGAGATCGTCGGCTTGCTCGCCGATGCCGACGAAACGCACCGGCAGGCCGAGCTCGTGGGCGATGCCCAGGATCACGCCGCCCTTGGCCGTGCCGTCCAGCTTCGTGAGCACGAGTCCAGTGATCTCAATAGCTTCGCGGAACATCTTGGCCTGCGTAATCGCGTTTTGGCCCGTGGTTGCGTCGAGCACGAGGAAGGTCTCATGGGGAGCCCCCTCGACGTGCTTGTTCATCGAGCGGTGAACCTTGGTCAGCTCTTCCATCAGCCCGACGTTGGTCTGCAGTCGTCCGGCGGTGTCGGCGATCACGACATCGTAGCCCTCGACCTTCGCCTTCTTGATCGCCTCGACGACCACCGAGGCGGGATCGGCGCCCTCGTCGCGACGCACGACCTCGACGCCCGCGCGCTCGCCCCAGACGCAGAGCTGCTCGGCTGCGGCGGCACGGTAGGTGTCGCCAGCGGCGAGCATGACCTTCTTGCCGCGGCTCTTGAAGCGCTGAGCCAGCTTGCCGATCGTCGTCGTCTTGCCCGTCCCGTTGACGCCCACCATCAGCAGGACGAAGGGCGCGCCCCGATCGAACCCGAAGTCGAAGCCCGCGTCGTTGCTCGCTCGCAGCATCTCGGCGGAGCGGCCTTTCAAGTGCTGCCAGACGGCCTCGGGGTCGTTGCCTGCTTTGTTGCCGAGCTGCTTGCGGATGCTCTGGATCAGCTCGTCGGCGGTGCGGGCGCCGATGTCGGCCGTGAAGAGCACCTCCTCGACCTCATCGAGCATCGTCTCGTCGAAGGTCGGCTTTCCCGAGAAGAGCTTGCCCAGCCGCGCGATGAAGCCGCCGCGGGTCTTGGCCAGACCGCGGGTCAGACGCTCCTTTTCGCTCTCGCCGGGCTCGTCGCGCTCGGCGACGCTCTCTTTGGGCTTGGCGGCGTCGTCGGTCTCGTCTTTGGGTTGGTCTTGGGCCGCCGCGCGGCGCGCTCGGCGAGCCTTTTGGCCTCGAAGGGCCTTGCGCCGGCCGCCTTTGACCGCGCGGACCTTGCGCTTCGGCGCGGTGGCGGGGGCTTCACCGTCGCCGTCGTCCTCGGCGCCTGCCTTTGCCGCCGCGGCCTCCGCCTCGAGCTTGGCCTGCTGTACGGGGTGGAGCTTGCGACCGCCGCTGCGTTTGCTCGCGGGACGAGGGGTGCGCTTCGACGAGCTGTCGTCTTTGCCGTCGCCCTTGTCGGCGCGCATCTTCCGCACGGCCTTGACCATCAGCAGGGCGAAGCCGAGCACGAAGAGACCAAGGATGATCGCTCCCCAGTCGAGGTTTCTCAGCCACTCCATCGGGCGGCACTATAGTCGAGGGCCTTGGTTGATTCCATGCCCTTTCTGCCGAAGAGCTCCCCCACCCATCCGGGACCGAGCCGGGCGCTGAGCTGCCGAGCCGATGTCGTAGCCGACGAAACGAGCCATCGGGGTGGTACGGCGGGCTTTCTGAGGCCTAGAGCGCGACTCGCGGGGGCTCCTGGACCGCGCGCTACTCGACGGTGAAGCTGGCGATCACCGGGAAATGGTCGGAGGCCGCTGAGTAGACGTCGTCGTGGAGCGCCTTGGCGGAGCCGGCGTCGAGATCTGCGGTGAGGCCAGGGGAGGTGAGGATGTAGTCGATCTGGCTCTTGTTGCCCTGATAAAAGGTCGTATAGCGTTGGTTGAGCGACTGGCCAGCCAGCAGCTCTTTCAGCGGTGGCGTCCCCTCACGGATCAGCTTCAACGTGCGGCTCTCGGGGCCATCGTTGAGGTCGCCGACGATCGCGATGTTGGCGTCTGGGGTCCACTTCAGCACAGCGTCGACGATCTCCCGCAGCCGATTGGCCTGCGCTTCGCGGGTGCGCGTGGCGAGCTTGGAGCCGTCGTTGGCGCGCAGATGGTTGACCAACACCACGAGCCGCCGGTTCTTCGAGGGCTCGAGCTCGACCTCGAGGCAGTCGCGGCTGAAGCGGTAGTTCTTGCTGTCGCCGGGCTCGAGGCTCTTGAAGTAGTCGTTGGCGTGGCTGGTGACGCGCGTGACCGGGATCCGCGAGAGGAAGGCGACGTTGATCCCCCGCGGGTCGTTGCCCGGCTGCAGGTGGAGGTGTTCGTAGCCCTGTTGAGCGAGCTGCTCTTTGACCAGGCGGTCGAGGAGCGCGCGGTTTTCGATCTCCTGGAGCGCCACCACGTCTGCGTCGAGGCGGCGCAGCGCCGCGCCGACCAATGAGACCTTCTTTTGGACCTTGGAGGCCTTCAGCACGTCGTCGTCGGTGTTCGGATCGTCCTCGGCGTCGAAGAAGTTGTGCAGATTGAACGTGGCGATGGTGACCTTCGTCGGCGGCCCAACCTGAAGGTCGTGGCCGACGACGTCCGGTCTCGGGCGGTTGATCGTGTCGCGAACCCCACCCCCGTCGGCTGATTGAGGGGTGTCGTCGGAGCAGGCGGCGCAGAGGGCGGCCAGGGCCGCCCAGGCGACGAGCGGCGCGAACGTTGACCGGCGAGCGGTTGATCGGCGAGTGGCGGTCGAACGAGCAAAGGTCAAGCGCATCATGACGAGACGATAGCGTGGATCGGAGGGCGAGGGGAGGTGCTCAGCTGCGATCGGGGTGGACCGCCGCGAGGGCGCGGGCGCGGTGAAGGTCATCCTCTTTGGCCACCGCGTCAGACCAGTAGACGCGCTCGAGCAGCGCCGAGAGATCCTCGAGGGCCGGCTCTGTGGTGTCGGCCCGGCGCACGTGCTGGAGCAGGTCACGGGGCGTCCAGCGTGCCCAGAGGCGCGGCTTCGGCAGAAGATCCAAGGCGACCTGGCGGTAGAGTTCGAGGATCCGCACCCGCACAGGGACGAGGTCGATCCGCAGGCCGCGGAGGTTGCCCCGATGAGGCAGCTCGAGCCTCGCCCGCTCCGAGACGTAGCCCGCGCAGCTCACCTCGAGGGCGAGAGGGCCGGCGCCGAGGTTCTCCACCGCGAAGGCGCCGGCGGCGTCGCTCTCCAGCTCGACGCGTCGGTCCTCGCCATCGCGTAGCGCTACGGTGGCGCCGATGATCGGGCAGCCGTCGACGGGATCCCAGACCCTCCCATCGAGCCCGAAGTCCTGCCTGCGGAGGCGCTGGTTTTTCGCCGTGGTCAGGCCCGAGCGAAGCGCCGGAGGCGGTCGGTCGTCACCCGCCAAGGGCTCCACCTCGTTCGTCTCGACCCCCTCATCGCCGCGGAGGTGACCACGGAGGCGCCAGCCGAGCAGCAGCGCCAGCACCAACGCTGTCATCGCCGCGGGTGTCGCGTAGAGCCGGAGGGGGATCGGTCGGGGTGGCTCGATCAGCACCGAGACCTGGGGTGAGCGGCCGGGTTGGCGCCAGCTGACGTTGGGAGAGAGCACGGCGCGAAGGTCGAGAAGACCCGGCGGGAAAGACTCAGCGTCGAGGGTGACGCGAAACGCGCCGTCGTCGGCGGTGGTCGCCGAGGCCACGTGGCGTCCCATCGCCTCCACACTGATGGCGGCTCGCTTGACCGGCCCGAGCACGTCACGAGCGCCGCCGACGAGGACGATCCGACCGTCCGCCGCGACCCGCGCGCGTTCGGTTCGCAATGTGATCGTCACCGGCGTGGTCAGGGTGCTGGTGATCCGCAGCTGGGCGGCGTTGTAGCGCGCGTCGCCGCTGAAGCGCAGCGAGAGCTCCTTAGCCCCCGGGGGACCCAAGGAGGCGGTGGGGATGGTCAGAAGCGCCGGCTTGTCTTTGCGGGTGCGGACCAGGCCCAGCACCTTGGGCGGGCGATCGCCCAGGTAGAGTGCCAGGGGCAGCGCGATCCGCTCCTCGCCGAGCAGCGCCTCTACCTTGAGCTGCTGCTGGCGCGCGCTGGTGTCGAGCCGCGGCGGCAGGGAGAGCCGCAGGGCAATGGTGGGCTTGGAGACGTCGACCATGCGGGCCGGCGTCCGTGTCGCGGCGTAGAGCTTGTCGCCGGCGAAGTCGAAGGCCAGCAGGTGCACCCCCTCGCTAGTGCGCAGCGTTACGGTGAAGCGACCTTGGGGATCCGTGCGGGCGACGCGCCGATGGCGCACGCTCGCCACCTCGAGGCGCAGGCTGACTCGTCGGTTGGGCAGGGGCTCTTGGGTGGCCGCGTCGAGCAGCGAGCCGGTGATGGTGGCCACGCCCTCGAGGTAGGTCAGCTGCCGCAGCTGCAGTCTCGCCTCGCCGCGGATGGTGACGATCGGAGCGGCCCAGGTCGATGAGCTCTGCGCGCAGAGCGTCGTCGGCAGCCAGAGCAGCATCGAGAGGGAGACCGCGGCGCGCATCGCGGCAGGTTGTAGCACCTGCTGCCGTGGACGCGCCAGCTGGCCGAAGGCGATCCTCGCAGGGGAGCGCAGACACACGGCTCCAGGCGCACGGCGCGGGCGCTCCGAAGGAACCATGGTATCCTCCTGCTCACCGCTGGGCCACGACCTCTTGTGGTGTGTGTTGTTGCGCACCACGATATGTCGTGCCTAGGCAGGGCAAGGCGGCTCTGGTATCCCTGTTGGCGCCCCGGGGATCCGCATCATGGCGGGTCTTGCAGCCCGCGGGAGGTCCCCTCGGGGATCCAGGACACGTACGAACGCGCAACGCCGAAAGCGCAGAGACGACATGCGAATCAAACGGATCGAGCTCTCCGGCTTCAAGTCCTTCTGTGATCGGGCGATCCTCGACATGCGTCAGCCGATCACGGCCGTTGTCGGGCCCAACGGCTGCGGGAAGTCGAACATCGTCGACGCCCTGATGTGGGCCATGGGTGAGCAGCGGGCCCGGCACCTCCGTGGCAAGACGATGGAGGACGTCATCTTCAACGGCTCCGACGGGCGCGGCCCGGCCGGGATGGCCGAGATCTCGCTGACCTTCGACAACGACGGGCGCGCCCCGATCACGTTTCGGGACTACAGCGAGATCACCGTGACACGGCGTCTTCACCGTGACGGCACCAGCGAGTACCTGATCAACAAGCTGCCCGTGCGGCTCCGCGACGTGACCAACCTCTTTCTCGGCACCGGTGTTGGCACCCGGGCCTACTCGATTATCGAGCAGGGCCGGGTTGGGATGATCGTCAGCGCCAAGCCGGAGGATCGCCGCCACTTCATCGAGGAGGCGGCGGGGATCACCAAGTACCGGCGGCGCAAGCAAGCCGCTGAGCGAAAGATCGAGGCGACGCGGCAGAACCTGCTGCGGGTCAGCGACGTCCTCGAGGAGATCGGCAAGCGCCTCGGGACGCTCCGGCGTCAGGCCCAGAAGGCCGAGCGCTACAAGCGCTACAAAGACGAGATGCGCGGCATCGAGCTGCGCTCCTGTGCCCACCGCATGCTCGGGCTGATCGCCGAAGACAAGGTCGTGGCGGGACGTCGCGAGGAGGTCCAGCAGGAGCGAGGGCGCGCCGAGCTGGCCCTGTCCACCGGAGAGTCCAGCCTCGAGGCGGCGCGTCTGAAGGGCCTCGAGCAAGAGCGTGTGCTCAACGGGCGCCAAGAGGACCTCTACCAGCTCGACAACGCGATCAAGCTCGGCGAGAGCCAATGCGCGTACCAGAGCCGCGAGGCGAGCGAGCTGCTCGAGCGCGCCGAGGCGGCCCAAGAAGAGATCGGCCGGCTCGAGGCGCAGCTCTCCGACGCGGAGGGGCGGCGCGAGGAGGTGCAGGCGCGCGTCGATGACATCGGCGCCGAGCGCGCGGCGCTGAACGCGGCGCTGCTCGAGCGTCAGCGCGAGCATGAGGCGCTGCGCGACGAGCTGCGAGCCTTCGAGGCCGGCGTCGAGAGCGAGCAACGGGAGACGAGCCGCCTCGAGCGCGAGATGGCGCGGAGCGAAGCCGATCTACGGGCGATGCGCCAGCGTCGCGAGGATCTCGCCGATCGGCGGCAGCGTCACCTCGAAGAGGGCGAGCGCGTGCTGGCGCGTCTCGAGACGCTGGGGCAGGCCGCCGAGGATCTCGACGGCGAGCTGGGCCAGCTGCGCGACGACCTCGAGCGGCTGATGCAGCGTAAAGAAGACGCCCAGGCGCGCCTCGGCGAGCTCCGCGAGGCCTCCCAGCGCGGCGAGGCCGAGCTAGAGGTGCTCTCCACCGAGCTCCAGCGGCGCAAGAGCCGGCTGGCCTCGCTGCAGGAGATCCAATCACGCTACGAGGGCTTCGGTGAGGGCACCCGGGCGATCATGCAGCGCCACAACGGATCCTCCGCCGACCGCGGCGTCCTCGGCGTGGTCGCCGACGTGGTCGACGCGCCGGCTCACTATGAGACCGCCCTCGAGGCGGTGCTCGGGCAGCGTCTCGGTACGGTCGTCGTCGAGGACGACGACGTCGGCGTCGACGCGATCTCCTACCTCAAGGAGCAGCGCAAGGGCCGCTCGAGCTTCATCGCCAAGTCCGCCCGTCGTGGCGTGCTGGAGCAGGCGCCGGTGGGCGTCGTCTGGGATGCTGGTGGAGCCTCGGCGCAGCGGCAGCAGTACCAGCTCGCCGCTGGGGCGGGCTCAGGGCTGACTGGCTACGAGGGCGTCCATGGGCCGATCCTCGGCCTCGTCAGCTACAACTCGGATTACCGGGCGGTGGCGGAGATGCTCCTCTCGGACGTGGTGGTCGTCGAGGATCTGCCGCGGGCGATGCGAGTCTGGGAGGACATCGACCGGCAGACGCTGGTGACCCTCGACGGCGAGATCCTCGCCCCCGACGGGACGGTCACCGGTGGCTCGAAGGCCGCCGAGATGTCGGGCGTGCTGCGGCAGAAGCGTGAGATCAAGGAGCTCAAGGCGATCATCGCCGACCTGCAGCGGCAGTACGAGGCATCCCTGGAGCGCCACGTCACGGTGAAGACCGAGATCGCCGCGCTCGAGCAGCTCCTCGATGAGGTGACCCGCGATGGGCATCAATCCGACAAGGAGATCCTGACCCGTGAGAAGGACCTCGGGCGGATCAACTCGGAGAACCAGTCGCTGGCCAGCCGTCGCGTCGAGATGGAGCGGGAGGCGCAGCGCCTCACCGACGAGATCGCGCGGATCGGTGAACGCGAAGAGGTGCTCGCCGACACGATCGGCGAGTCGCAGGCGCAGGGCCGAGTCGCCGAGGACATCATCGCGCTCTTGCGCGAGGCGCGGGGGCGGCTGCGGCAGCAGGCCGATGACGCGTCGACGGCGGCCACCGACGCGCGGGTGGCGCTGGCCCAGGCGCAGACGGCCTACGAGGCCTCAGCGGGGACGCTCAAGCAGCTGGAGGAGATGGCCCGCGAGCGAGCCGAGCGGATCGACGAGCTGACCCGGGCGAGCGCCAGCGGCCGCGAGCGGGCCGAGCAGCTACGCGAGGCGGTGGATCAGGCGCGCGAAGAGATCCAGACGATGGTCGGCCAGCGCGCCGCTGCGCTCGAGGGGCTCGAGGTTGGCCGACGGGAGCACGAGGCGCATCAGGCTGCCCTCGCCGTCAGCGAGCAGGGGCTCAAAGAGCAACGCGCGCGGGTCGCCGAGCTCGGGGTGGAGCAGGGCAAGCTCGAGGTGAAGGCCAGCGAGATCGCGCTGGCGCGCCGACACCTGGAGGAGCAGGTCTGGGATCGCTACCGGGAGCCGTTGATCGAGACGCTGCACGACTTCCACCTCGACCCACCCGTCACCGAGACCGAGAGCGAGCGCCTGGCTCAGCTGCGGCAGCTGATCGAGCGCATGGGCGAGATCAACCTCACGGCGATCGATGAGTTCCGCCAGCTCGATGAGCGCAACCAGTTCCTCTCGACCCATAAGGCCGACCTCGAGGACGCGCTCTCGCAGCTCACGCGGGCGATCCAGAAGATCAACCGCACCAGCCGCAAGCGCTTCGCCGAGACCTTCGAGCTGGTCAACGCCAAGTTCCAGGAGGTCTTCCCGCGGCTCTTCCGCGGCGGTCGCGGCAAGCTCGTGCTCACCGACGCCGAGGATGTGCTCGAGGCAGGCGTCGACATCATCGCCCAGCCCCCTGGTAAGAAGCTGGCCTCGATGGACGTGATGTCCGGCGGTGAGAAGGCGCTGACAGCGACGAGCTTGATCTTCGCGATGTTTCTGGTCAAGCCGACGCCCTTCTGCCTCCTCGACGAGGTCGACGCGCCCCTCGACGAGGCGAACGTCGTGCGCTTCCGCGAGATGATCCGCGAGATGTCGGCCGAGTCGCAGTTCATCGTGATCACGCATAATCGCAACACGATGGAGATCTGCGATCGACTCTACGGCGTGACGATGGAGGAGCCTGGCGCCTCGAAGGTCGTCAGCGTCAACCTTCGCGAGGCGCAAGAGGTCGCGGCGTAGCCCCCCTCCTTTCCCCTCGATCGCGACGAGAGTTGTCTGCGATCGCGCTTTCCAACTACAGTTCGGGTGATGAGAGGGACATCCAACCCCGCGAGGCGCTGGGCCCTGGTCTTGGCGTTGCTTTGTCCACCGATCGTGGCGGCGCTGGCGCTGCCCTATCTGCCCGGCTGTGTGATGCTGGGGAGCGTCGGGGTGCCCTGCCCCGGCTGTGGCCTCGGGCGGGCCGTCGACGCGGCGCTACACGGCCAGCCCTTGACCGCCCTCGGCCACTATCCGGCGCTGCTGCCGCTCGCGATCAGCTACGCCCTCGCGCTCGTCGCCGCAGCGCGCTGGGCTCGCGCCCGTGGGCGCTCCATCGCCCTCGAGCGCTGGGCCGCGAGGATGGGGCTCGGCGGCGCGGCGGTCGCGATGATCACTTGGCTTGGACGCGCGCTCGGCTGAGCCGGATAGAGAGGAACACATCATGGCCTATCCACCCCACAGCTCTCGGCAGACGCCGGCAACGTTGGTCGATCCCTACCGCTCGGCGCCGCCGCCGCGGGGGCCACGCCAGACCAGCGGTCGCGCCATCACCTCCTTGGTGCTTGGGATTGTCTCTATCGTGCTCTGCTGCCTGCCGATGGTGGGGCCGGTCTGCGGCACACTGGCGATCGTGATGTATGCCAAGTTCAACGGCGACTATCGTCAATCCGGCCAGCAGCTCGGCGGCCGTGGGATGGCGATCGGCGGGCTGGTGACAGGCATCATCGGGGTGGCCTTCGGCCTCTTCTGGACCCTCTATTGGATCCTCTGGGGCTCGCTCATCGCCAGCCTCTCGCAGCTCACTCGCTGAGGCGAGACCGAGATGGAGCGCTTTGGTCGCTACAAGCTGCTGCGTCGCCTCGGTCAGGGAGGCATGGCGGAGGTCTTCCTCGCCCAGCTGGCCAGCGGAGACGCGGCGAAGCACCTCGCCATCAAGCGCCTGCTGCCGACCTTCTCGCAGAAGCCCAGGGTCGTGCGACGGCTGGCCAACGAGGCGCGCCTCACGGTCTGGCTGACCCACCCCAACATCGTCCAGGTCTTCGACTTCGGTCGCATCGACGGGCTCTACTTCATCGCGATGGAGTTTGTCGATGGCTGCGATCTGCGCTCGGTGATCCGTCCAGCGGGGCGGAGTGAGCCGGGCACCCAGCTGCCCCTCGAGGTCGCCCTCGACGTGGGCCTGCAGCTCTGCGATGCATTGCGCTACGCCCATCGCTGCACCGACGGTGAGGGACAGCCGCTAGGTATCATCCATCGCGACATCAGCCCTCATAACGTGCTCATCTCGCGCGACGGACACCCCAAGCTGGCCGACTTTGGCGTGGCCCGCGCTGCGATCTCCGACGACCTCAGTCGCCCAGGAGCGGTGCTCGGCAAGCTGAGCTATATGCCGCCGGAGCAGGCCAAGGGGTTGCCCTACGACGCACGTGTCGACATCTACGCCTGCGGCGCCGTGCTCTACGAGATGCTCACCGGGGTGCGCCCCTTCGCCGAGAGTAACCGCCTGACGGCGACGACCGAGCGGCGCCCTGATCCACCGTCGAGGCTGCGGCCCTCGATCCCGCGGGGCCTCGATGAGCTGGTGCTGCGAGCGATGTCACCGCGCCCGGAGGAGCGCTTCCCAGACGCCGAGTCGCTCTCTGACGCGGTGATCGATCAGCTCGGCGAGCTTGGCGGGCGCCCCAAACCCCATCAGCTCGCCGGCTTGGTGCGCGAGGCGCTTGGGGTGGCGCAGCCAGCACAAGAGCGGCCGGCCTTCGTGGGGGTGGCGACCCGCGTCGGGCGGCATCCCTCCGCCGAGGTCGCTGTTGAGGAGAGCGTGTCCCCGGTGTCGGTAGACCGTCACGACTACGATCCCGGCGAAGACAGCCTGATCGAGCCCGAGGTCACCGCCGTGCGCTCCTTTCTCGGCGGAAAACCCGCTGCTGCGCGAGGAGAGGAGGCCGAGTGGTTTCAGCCGCGAGGGCGTCAGTGGGGCGACACCAGGCCGTCGCCGATGCCGCCACCGTCGCCGCCGATGCCGCCACCGTCGCCGCCGATGGCGCCACCGTCGCTGATGTCGCCGTCGCCGCCATCGGCGAGCGACGTGGTCGTGCCGCGAGAGCTGGCGGCGACCGAGACGCTCGAGATGGCGCCGCCGACCGAGACAAGAGAGCACGAGACGCCTAAGAGCACGCCTGCACACTCCTCCCGTCGCCAGGCACAGCCCTCCAACGAACCCGGCTCAGCAGCTCAGCACCTGGCTCGGCCCCCGCTGGGTAGGGCTGCTCTAACGAGCGACGAGAACGACACGCCGCTCGTCGTGCTGGTCAAGGGGATCGCCGAGTTCGCCTGGCCTCGACGGCGCTGGCTGCTCTTCGCCGGGGGAGGGCTGCTGCTCTTTTGGCTCGGCGTGAGCGTCGGTCGTTTCACGGCGAGCCCGACCGTGAGCGTGCGGCGCCGCGGCGTCTTGACGAGCCTCTCTCTCATCCAGCCGCCAGCGGGCCAACCGCGATCACAGGAGCACGTGGCGAGGAGCGCGGCGTTGCCACGTGACGGCGGCACATCGCCGGACGCAGTGCAGACCCAGGATCGGCGCCCGCCGGGTGAGCCGCTTTCCCCGATCTCGCGCCACGCGGAGGCCCGCCCGGTCAACGAGCGCGGGCTCACCAAGATGAGCACGCAGCGAGAGCGCTGGCGCGCTGCCGCGCTGGCCAGCTTCCTGAAACACGACTACAAGCGCGCGTTTCGGCTCGGGAGCCGCTACCTACGCAAGGAGCCCACAGACCAACGCGTCCTCGCCATCGTCGGCGCCGCGGCCTGCAAGCTGTGGCGGATGCGTGCCGCTCGCCGCATCTACCTTCGGCTCGATCCGGCGCGGCAACAGATGCTCAGGCGGGTCTGCTTGACCACTGGCCTTCGCTTATGAGGCAGGAAACCCTCTCAGAGCACCCCTACCGATCCCCCCCGTCGCCGGGCACAGCTGCTGGTCGCTTTGCAGGCCTCAGAACGCTCGCCATACCACCGTATGGCTCATGTCTTCGCTCGTCTGGACTCGAGCGCCGACCCACGTACCTCCCGTCGCTGCGCTGGTCTGCGACATCACAGCGGTTGTTGCTCGTCGGTTGCGTGCTACCAGCAGGCGCCCTCCTCGCTCCTACGCCGTGATTC
>PDPC01000162.1 GCA_002747355.1 Pseudomonadota bacterium
CAGCCGAGCATAGTCGTGCGGCTTCTGCTCGATCAGCCGCAGCCCGGCGCGCTCGTCGGTGGGGGCTTGTACGACGACGACCTCGGCCTCGTCGATGCCCCGCTGCTCCGGCTCGCGATCGCTCGGCGCCAGGGTCAGCACCAGCGGACGGCCCGCGTCGACGAGCGCTTGGCGTCCCCGGAGGCTGCGCCGAAAGACGACTCGAGAGAAGCTCGGTGTGTTGTCGGAGGTGTTCTCGGAGGCTCCCTCGAGGCTGACGTCACCGGCATAGTAGCCGTCAAGCTCGAGGGCCAACCTCGGCCCGATGTCATGCCCGCCGGCGCTCGCCGGGAGCAGCACGAGCTGCGGCGGATACTGGTCGCAGGTGGTTCGCAGGGCAAGGCCGTGGGTCGCGTGGAGCACCGGCGCCGCGAGCTGCGGGTTGGTCACCAAGACGACCTTGTCGGCGCCGTGGCGCGAGAGGACGGCGACGATGTCGTCCTCTCCGTAACCCGGCGGGGCGGCGCAGGGCACGATCGCGTAGAGCGTCGCCCCGAGCTGCGACGCCACATGACGACCGTGGTTCAGGGCCTGCAGCGACGCTCGCGTCGCGGCGCCCTCGATGAGCTCGATGTAGACCAGCGCGTTGGCCAAGGTGGGCTCGTTATTCGTTCGTTTCTATTTGTCCAGACCCCGCTTACGCTTGATCTGGCTCATTACCTTCGCGTACTCGACGTCCCAGTTGGTCGAGCCCTCTTGCAGGTTCTTGATCCGCTTGCGCACCTCAGCGTCGAGCTCATTGTCGACCATCATGTGTCGTTTCAGAATCTGCGTCATTTTGCGCCGCAGCTCGCCGTCGGAGGCAAAGATCTCGTCGACGAAGCTCGACTGCATGAAGGTCTCGAGGATCTGGCTGCACATCCAAACGATGCCGTCGTCTCCCATGCTGAAGTCGCGTTGCTCGGCTACCGCCCGACGTACACGGCCGAACATCCCGTGGTCGAGCCCGCGCTTCTCTAGCTGATCCTTCGCCGCCTCGATCACCTCGCGGTCCAGCCGACGGTATTCTTCGAGGACGCTGTGGATGTCCTTCTCTGCCTCTTCGCGGTCCGAGACCTCGATGTCCCCAGCGTCGCTGAGCTGCGCGATGATGTCGCGCGCGATCACGGGCACTTTGGCTTTGTAGAGCTTCATCAGGCGACCGCCTTTTTGCTTGGAATTCGGGAGTATAGGTTTCCTTTTCGGCGAGTGTCAACGCGCCCCGCGGGCGCATCGCTGGCCATCGCCGATTGTGGCCGTCGACCTATCGTATCGACCGCTGCGTAGCTCGGTTGCCTTCGCGACCTACAGAGGGTACTGTGTCGCTCTCGCTCACAGACGGTAAGGCAATGGAAGCAAAAGGGAAACTCACCAAAGAGGTCGTCGCCCAGGAAGCGCGCTTCATCCTCGACCACCTTCTCAACGCCAGTAAATATGCCGCGGAGGTGCAGGTCGAGGAGCTGCGCCGGCTCTGTGAACAGTCGATCTCGCTACGGATGGCTGATTACATCAACTTCCTCGAACGCTTTGGCTATCTCAGCTACGATCGCGCGACCCACATGGTCAGCATCAGCGGCGACGGCGAGCGCGTTGTTGGCGGTGAGAAGATGGCCGAGCTGGTGATCGACGTGGTCCATCACTTCAGGCCGATCCTCTCGCGCACGCGCCCGAAAGACGACGCTCGCGGGGCCCGACGAGCCGCGCCACAGAACCAGGCTCAGATCGCGGCGCCTAGCGTGACGAGCCCCGTATCGCGTCGCGGTGGCCGCGATCGCATCGACGACCGCTACGAGAAGATCAAAGCGATCGGCTCCGGTGGCATCGGGACCGTCTACCTCGCGCGGCAGGTGATGCTCGAGCGCGACGTGGCGCTCAAGGAGGTCAAGGAGCTCTTCGGCTTCTTCACCGAACCTCAGCGCCAGGAGATGGCGCGGCGCTTCGACGAGGAGGTGCGAAACGCGGCCCAGCTCTCGCACCCCAACATCGTCTCGGTGATCGACGGCAACACCAAGCGAGAGCACCCTTATGTCGTGACCGAGTTCGTCACCGGCGGGAGCCTTCGACGGATCCTCAGGCTTGCCGAGACGATCCCACCGGAGCTGTCGGTGAAGATTTTCTTGCAGGCGCTTCATGGGCTCGGCCACGCCCACGAGCATGGCGTGCTGCATCGCTCATTGAAGCCCGAGAACGTGCTCTTCGACGAGTCGGGCAATGTGCGCCTCACCGACTTCGGTATGTCTCGCGTGGTCGAGCGCGACCAGGCGGTGATCAAGCATGTCTATGTGGGGATGGGCTCGGTGGCCTATATGGCGCCAGAGCTGTTCACCGATCCGAGCAGTGTTGGTGTGCAGACCGACCTCTACGCGCTGGGTATCCTGCTCTATGAGATGCTCGCGCGGAAGCTGCCCGGGCGGCGCTCGCCGATGCCGACGAAGCTCCACCCAACCCTGCCGAAGATCATCGATGATGTCTTTGACAAGCTTACGCAAGACGAGCGCGAGGATCGCTACAAGGACGCGGCTGAGGTGCTCGAAGACTTCTATAAGTCCGACTCGGCCAAGACCTTCATGGAGCCCAAGGGCGCCGTGATCTTCACCGACAGCCCGCTCGACGCGCTGGAGATGAAGCCCGACGAGCTGGAGCTGGAGCCGGAGCCCGCCGCGTCTGCCGCGCGTGAGGAGCCCGCCGCGCCTGCGGCGAGTGAGGAGCCCGCCGCACCTCCCGCGAGCGAGCCTGCCGCCGCGCCAGCAGCCTCCGCGCCCAACTCCACGCCAACGGATCCCACACCAACGAACCCCACGCCGCCGACGATCGCCCCGACCGGCGGTGTCGACGCCGCCACGCTGCCGCTGGCCGAGCAGGTTGAGGAGGTCTCTCCAGAGCAGCTCGACGCGGTGGAGGACACCGGCGTCTCTCGGATCGAGCTCGGGAGCGAAGGGGGTGAGGAGCCGGCCTCGGCGATCGACGTCACCGAGGGATACGACGATGAGGGCGAGGAGGCCGAGGAGGCGCAGACTGGCGAGTCGAAACGGCGCCGTCGGCGCAACCGGCCTTACTCCTTCCAGCAGCGCCTCAAGGAGCGCGACAAATAGCGTCGCGTCGCAGCCACGCTCGCCTGCTGACAAGGTTTCGGCGAGCGCTCGCTAGAGCGCGGACCAACTTACCTCCCGTCGCTGCGCTGGTCTGCGACATCACAGCGGTTGTTGCTCGTCGGTTGCTTGCTACCAGCAGGCGCCCTCCTCGCTCCTACGC
>PDPC01000132.1 GCA_002747355.1 Pseudomonadota bacterium
CTACCAGCAGGCGCCCTTCTCGCTCCTACGCTGTGATTCCGCATCCTTCGCGCAGCTCGGTCCGGTAAGCTGATCAGCGCTCTAGAGCGCTGACCAACGTCCCTCCGAAAAAGACCCCAAAAAAGAAACCCCCCGGAATGATCCTGGGGGGTTTCTACCAACACCTCGAGAGCGCGTGGCTTTCGAGACCTCGTACATAAGCTAAGCGTTAAGCCTGCGCAAGTTCTCTCGCGACAAAGGAGCTAACACTTCAAGGGTTCGGTCACCGGCCCCCTATCCAAGGTAAGGGTCCAACGATGAATAAGGGCAACTAAACAACGGGGCCTGAGACCTTCTATTTCGAACTCCTCAGAGAGGAGCGTCATTCGTGCAGCGGTGTGACCCGCCGAGTCACAACCGCTGGGCAGGGAGCCAAACGCTAAGGTAAACCCTAAGTGTTTAAGAAGACTCGATAAGTTCTAAGCACCATCGTAAGAAATAGGAGTAGGTCGCTTTAGCTAAGAACTCGCTCCCTTGACGGACAAGACATTTAGCAATGAACGTGCCATGGGCTTTCTATTGCTCTAACTCATTAGGATCATGAGTCTACGCTCCTCCAGACAACCCGCAGAGGATCCTCGAACCGCGACATCTGTGTCAGAGGGATCGGGCGGAGAGCTGGCCCGGCGCCAGGTGGATCACGGTTGAAAACGCAGAATAAACAGGCTATTGCATCGGTTGATCCCCTGCTCTGACAGCACACCGAGCACCCACCGATTATCCTAGACCTTCGAGAAGACCCATGGCCCACCAGCTGCTGATCAACGCCGAGAGCTATGAGACCCGCGTCGCGCTGGTCGAGAGTGGCGTGCTCGTCGAGCTGCACATCGAGCGTGAGAGCGATCGCGGCATCGTCGGGAACATCTACAAGGGCCGCGTGGTGCGTGTGCTGCCCGGCATGCAGGCCGCGTTCGTTGACATCGGCATCGGCAAGGCAGCCTTCCTCTACGCCGACGACGTGCTCGCCGGGGCCGACGAGCCGCCACCGAACCTCGCGGTCGAGGAGTCGGAGGAGTCGGGAGAGCTCGTCGAGGCCGAGGCGGAGCCGATCCGCCGAGCACCGATCCAGGACCGGCTCCGTGAGGGGGAAGAGGTGTTGGTGCAGGTCGCCAAAGATCCGATCGGCTCCAAGGGCGCCCGCGTCACCTCTTATGTCTCGCTACCCGGGCGTCACCTCGTGCTGATGCCCACCGTCGATCATGTCGGCGTCTCGCGCCGCATCACCGAAGAGAGCGAGCGACAGCGCCTGCGTGAGGTCGTCGAGAACATCCGCCCTGAGGGCGTCGGCTTCATCGTGCGCACGGTCGCCGAGGGGCATACCGAAGAGAGCTTGCGCGCCGATATGGAGTTTCTGCTCAAGCTCTGGGACGACATCTCCCGCCGCCGCGACGCCGCACGCTCCCCAAGCCTGATCTACTCCGACCTCGACCTCGCGCTGCGGATGGTCCGCGATCTCGTCTCGGAGAATGTGCGCCAAGTCGTGGTCGACGACGTCGAGGAGTTCAAGCGGATCTCCGACTTCATCGCCACCTTCATGCCGCGCTACGATGACGCCCTCGAGCTCTACCAAGGGGCAGAGCCGCTCTTCGACGCCCATGGGATCGAACACGAGATCGACCGCGCCCTCGAGCGGAAGGTCTGGCTCAAGTCCGGCGGCTACCTGGTGATTGATCAGAGCGAGGCCCTCACGGCGGTGGACGTAAACACCGGCCGCTACGTCGGGCGGCGGAACCTCGAAGACACGATCACCCGCACCAACCTCGAGGCGGTGCGCGAGCTGGCGACGCAGCTGCGGCTGCGCAACATCGGCGGGATCATCATCGTCGACTTCATCGACATGGAGCAGGAGACGAACCGGCAGAAGGTCTGGCGTGCCCTCAACGAGGCGCTCACCTCCGATCGAGCGCGCTCCAACGTGCTGCCGATCTCCGATCTCGGCTTGGTCGAGATGACGCGCCAGCGTGTCCGCGACAGCCTCTACCACCAGCTCGCCGAGGCTTGTCCCCATTGCGAGGGTCGCGGCGTGGTCAAGACGGCGGTGACCGTCTGCTACGAGGTGCTGCGGGAGATCGCCCGACAGGCCGCGAGCTTACCCGACCAGGCCCTGACCGTGCTGGTGCATCCGGAGGTCGCCGATCTGCTCGCCGACGCCGAGCGGGAGCATCTGGTGCGCGTGGAGCGGCGCGCCGCCAAGGAGGTCTCGGTGGAGCCGCGCCCCAACTTTCATGTTGAGCAATTCGCGATTCATGTTAAGGTAGACTGATTGTTCTTTAGCGATTTCGATGGCTTGGCGTGCTATTAAGAGCTTCCACACACCTTCGGGACCGAGCCGGGTGCTGCGCTGGTGGGCCGCTTTCGCCGCCGAAGACATGAGCCCTACGGGTGGTAGGGCGAACGTTCTGAGGCTGGAAAGCCGCCAGCGGTGCTGTGCCCGGCGACAGGAGGGATGTGTAGGGGTGCTCCCAAGGCTCGCCGGAGCGCAGCCAGAGGGATGGTAGATGAAGACACCACGGGCGCCTCGGGTCACGATCAACCACGAGTTCGCCAGTGTCGAGCAGTTCATCACCGAGTATGTCACCGACATCTCGCGCTCTGGTGTGTTCATCCGCTCGAAGGATCCGCTGGCGCCGGGCACCAAGGTGAACCTGCGCTTCACCGTGATCATGGACGAGATCGAGACGATCGAGGGGGTAGGTGAGGTGGTGCGCATCTCACACGACCCGCCGGGTATGGGCGTGACCTTCGTCGAGCTCACCCCCTACAGCGAGCGTCTGATCCAACGACTGATGGGCAAAAAGCTGTGAGCATTAGCAAGCGCTTCGTCAACATCTTGAAGTCCAACCTCAACACGCTGCTCGATCGCACGGCCGAGTATGAGAGCCAGCGCGCGAGCGGCGAGCGGGTGCGCCTCGAAGACCTCTCCGACGCCGAGCTCGAGCTTGAGCTGCGCCGGCGTCGCGACCGCCGCGCCGCCGCGCAGGCGGCCGCGGAGGAGGCGCCCCGTTCCACCCGGCGCGCCCCCCAAGGGGTCGACGAGGACGCCTGGCGCGAGGTCGAGGACGCCGTCCGGGGCTCGCGTTACCGCACGACCGGAGGGCGCCGCCAGAGCCGCCGCTACCAGCGCGGCAGCCGCGCGCGGCAGCCGGTCTCCGACGACGCGCGCTTGGCGCGTCTCTACGCTCAGCTCGAGTGCCCCGTGGGCGCCGACATCGACACCGTGCGCAAGCAGTACCGGACGATGATGCGCAAGTACCACCCCGACGTGCACTCGGGCGACGCCGACAAGCAACGGCTCGCCACGGAGCTCTCGCAGCGGCTGACGTCAGCCTACAACGAGCTCCGGCGCGCGCTCTCTGGCCCGTAGGAGGGCTCTACCATTGGAGCGGAAGCGATGGAGCTGATCGTCGCCGCGCTCGTCGCCGGGGGCTTCCTCGGCCTCACCGCGCACCTGGTGCGTCGAGGGCGCCGCGCCCGCGCGCCCGTCGAGGGCACCGCTGATCTCACAGCTCGGGAGGCGGATCCCGATCGCGGCTGGTCTGAGCTCCGGCCTCAGGACGTGCTGATCGTCGACGGTCACGACTACATCGTTCGCACCGCAGCGGTGTTTCGTGAGAGCTCGCGCCGCTGGCAAGAGTGCCGCCTCGACGACGAGGGCGCCTACGCCTGGCTCTGCGTCGAGGACGACGACTCGACCGTGCGCCTGGGCTGGACCGTCGAGGTGCCAGGGGTCGGCAGCGAGCCTCCCGAGCTGCTCGATCATGAGGGCAAGGTCTTCCGCCTCGCCAGCTGTGGCCAAGCCAGCGTGGGGCGAGATGATGACGCGCAGGCGCAAGACGTGCGCTATTGGGATTACGCTCGCCCTGGTGCCGATCGGCTCTGGGTTCGTCAGCCGGCGGGTGGCGCCCTCCAGGTTCGCGCCGGCCGCGCGATCCAGCGCCATCTCTTCGAGCTTCTCCCAGGTCCTGACTAGAGCGCTGACCAACTTACCTCCCATCGCCGCGCTGGTTTGCGAAATCACAGCGGTTGTCGCTCGTCGGTTGCTCGCTACCATCAGGCGCCCTTCTCGCTACTACGCCGTGATTCCGCATCCTTAGCGCAGATCGGTCCGGTAAGTTGATCAGCGCTCTAGAGCCTTGAGAGCTTCCCCACAACTACCTCCTGTCGTCGGGTACAGCAGCCTCACGGCTAGATCAACAGGCTGTTCGCTGGTCAGCTCGCGGCGGCGGGCGCAGGTCCCGTCAGCTCTTCTTTTTTGGGGGGAGCGGCCGGACGTCGGTGGAGGGCGGTAGCTCGATCTTGCCCGCGATCATCGGCAGCGGCTGAGTGCGCATCATGTCGAAGCCATCCTCGTCGTTCGGAGGTAAGGGCGGGGGTATCGCTCGGGGCGTGGTGCGTCGCTTGCGCGCCAGCGGCCGCGAGCGGGGCGCGTGGCGCGGCGTACGTGCCGACGGCGTCCGCGAGGGGCGATCGCCGAGCTTCGCCATTCGCTGCTGGGCCACTGCCCCACCCTCACCATCGTCGGCTCGACGGTAGTAGGTCTTGGCGCGCCGCGCCGACAAGAGCCGCTGGGCTGCGATGTCGCCTGCGGCGATCAACAGGTTGCGCCGCAGCGTCCCGTCGACGCTGCTCGAGTCGGCGGCGCGCTCGAGGTAGCGTAGCGCGCGATCCCAGTCGCCGCGAGCCATCGTCAGCCCGGCGAGGAGCTGCAGCGCACCCGGGTGATCCGCCACCCGCGCCAGGGCCTGTTCCATCGCCTTGATCACGCGGGTGATAACCTTCAGGTCGACGTCCACGATCAGCGCCGGCTCCGTCGGGGTCGCGGCCCAGGTGGTGGCGACGTCCTGCCAGGCGTCTTCTGCGGTCTTGGGGCGCTCGCCCGGGGCCAGCACCAGCTCGCGCAGCTTGCGCACAGCGACGTTGGTCTGCGCCAGGTGGAGCTCGCAGAGCCCGAGCCGTACATAGTAATCGGCGAGCTCCTCTTTTGACTTGTCGTCGGCGTAGGAGCTGAGGATCGCCTCGGCGATGCGCAGGGTGTTTTCCCACTGGCGGCGTGTGTAGCAGAGGTCGACGAGCCGCTCGAGGGTCGGCAGGTACATCGGCTCGCGGCCAAAGGACTTGACGTAGCTCGAGAAGGCCCGATTGTCCTCTCCCAGCTGCTCGAGGGCGAAGGCCAGCCGATAAAAGTGCACGTGCAGGTCGTCCTGCTCCTCGACCTCCTCGCAGAGCCGCGTGAGCAGCTCCACGGCGCGCTCCCAGCTCTGCTCGGCGAAGGTCATATCGGCCAGCCGCTGCAGCGCCTCGGCGTTATGGGCGTCCTCCGCCAGCGCTTGCTCGAGGGCGTCCATCGCGGCGCTTGGTCGCGCCAGGTGTTTGTCGAGCATCCGGGCGATCTCGACCAGCAGCCGGGAGCGATCTGGCGGATGATCCAGCGCGTCGAGCTCTCGCCGAGCGAGGGTCACGGCTTCGCGCCACTCACCGGCGTCGGTGACCAGCGCCCGCTGCGCCTCGAGCGCCTCTTGGAGGTCGGGGACGAGCTTCAGCGCCTGAGTGTAGGCCTCATGAGCAGCCTTCGTGTCGTCGAGCTGTCGTCGGTAGAGCTCGCCGATCTCGAAAAACGCCTCCGCGCGGCTGCGCTTGTCGGTGCCCTCGGCCTGGGCGCGTTGGCGTACGAGCTTCACGAGCAGGTCCCAGCGGCCGAGGGAGGCGTAGATCTCGCGCAGTATGGCGAGCACCTCGCCGCTCTGAGCGTCGAACTCGAGCGCCATCTCGAAGTGCGTGGCCGCAGCCTCCGGCGACTCGAGCTGCGCCAAGAGCAGCTGACCCATCTCCACGTGGAGCCGCGAGAGCTGCTGTGGGTCGGTCTCGGCGGCGATCTGCTCGCGGAGGAGCCCCGCGAGCTGCGCCCACTCCTCCCGGCGACTGTAGAGCTCGGCGAGCAGCGTCGCCCCTTGCGCGTCGCCGGGCGCCTGCTCCCGCACGCGGAGGCAGAGCCGCAGGGCGTCATCGTCGCGCCCGAGGTGACTCGACCAGACCCTCGCCGCTCGGAGGAGGAGGCTCACTCGCTCGTCGCTTGACAGCGCCTCGAGCGCCGCCTGCTCTTCGAGCACGGTGGCCAGCTCACGCCACTGCGAGAGCTCCTCGTGGAGCGTGGCGAGCTCATCGAGCACCGCCGGGTCCTGTGGCGCCAGCTGTCGAGCGCTGCGCAAGTGGCTCGCCGCGCCGCGGGGGTTGTCGAGCTCCTGCTGAGCTAGCCGCGCGAGCTCGAGGTAGAGCGGGACGCTCTGCTCCGGGCTGCTCTGGCGGGAGACCTCCGACAAGAGCAGGGCCTCCAGCTCCCCCCAGCGCTGCGTCTGGCGCAACAGCCGCCGCAGCTCACGGCGGGCGTCGGATTGATCGGGGTCGAGGGCGATCAGCTGCCGCCACTGGCCGACGGCGAACTCGAGGTCGTCGAGCTGCTCTTCGGCGATCCGAGCGACCTCCCGGTGGAGCTCGGCGCGGGTCGCCGGGTCGTCGTCGGACTCGGCGGCGCGGCTGAGCAGCACAGCCACCGCGCGTGGATCGTCGGCCTGCTCGGCCTGCTGCCTGACGATCCGCAGCGCCTCGCGGTTATGGGGCTGCAGGCGCAGCAGCTCGCCATAGACCCGTCGCGCCCGCGCCTTGTCGTCGAGGCGCTCTTCACCATAGAGCTGCCCGAGCTGCTCCAGGAGCTCGACCCGAGCCTGACCCTCGGCGCTCTCGAGGAAGAGCTGAAGCAGCCGGGCCAGCGCCGCGTCATTGCCCAGCTCCCGATAGAGCGCCCGCAGCTGCTCGCGCGCCAGCTCGTCACCTGGATCGAGGGTGAGGAGCTGCTCGAGGGTCGCGGCCGCTTGCTCTGGGTCTTTGAGGTGCTCGCGTTGATGAGTCGCCAGCGCCCGCAGCAGCTTGAGCCGTTGGCCGACATCGTCGCTGCTCTCGAGCCGCGTCTGCAGCAGCTCAGCGAGCTCCTGGTGCATCCCGGCCTCGGAGAGCGCGCTCTCGAGCAGCAAGAGCTCGTGGCTCGCGTCCGGTGGGCAGACGTCGCGCGCCGTCAGCAGGAAGCTGATCGCTGTGCGTCTGGTGTTGTCGTGGCGCAGCCCGATCTGCGCCGCCTGCAACAACAGCCGCGTCGCTAGCCGCTCGTCGTCGAGTTGAACCTTCGCCGCCTTCTCGGCGAGCCTCACCAGAGCTCGCTCCGGGCCCTCCACGGCTGTGCGTCGAGGCTGGGCGGTCTCGGCGTCCTTGTCTTCGCCGAGCTGTCTCCGCAGCTGTCGAGCCAGCGCCGCGTCGCCGCGTCCCTCGCAGCGGCGAACCATCGCCCGCGCGCGCTCGAGGTGGCTGCTCTCGCGATCGGCGCTCTTTGCGACGGCCTCGCTGCAACGCCAGAGCAGCCGCGCTAGCTCGCGACGGCAGCTCGCCAGCGGCGAGTCGTCTTCGGCCGCCTCCCAGAGCCCTTCGAGTAGCCGTAGGTTCTGGTCGTCATCGTCGCGCAAGAGCTCGAGCTCGCCGAGGATACCCTCGAAGAGCCCATGGTCGGTGCGCAACGCGATCAGACGCCGGAGCACGGCGTCGTGTTCCTCGGGCTCGCTCGCCGCCGCCATCCGCCGCAGGGCCCGCCTCGTCGCCTCGAAGCTGGCCGAAGAGCCCTGCTCGGCGATCAGCAGCTCGACGCGCAGCTCGACGAGCTCGGCGAGCGCCGCCTCGTCGACCGGGTCGATCTGAAGCACCTGCTCGAGGGTCTTTGCCGCCTCCTCGGCATCGTGCAGCACCTCCTGCTGAAAGGTCGCCAGCTCGTGCAGGATCTCGCTCTTGCGAGCGAGGTCTGTGGTGCGCAGCGCCTCCTGGCGCAGCACGTCGAGGTAGCGCGTCCAGCGCTGCTCTTCCGCATAGAGGCGCTTGATCTCCCCTGGCTCATCACCGCGCTGGGCCTGCTCCCAGGCGCGCCACCAGGCCTGCACGGCGCGGCTGCGATCGGAGAGCTCACGCTCAGCGAGGGCGGCGAGCTCGCGCCAGAGGGTCGCACGCTCTCGGGGGCTCGCCGCGGCGGGGGCGCTGACGGCGAGGAGCTCGGCGAGCTGCTCGACCTGCCCCGCGGCGAGGAGGTGCTGGCGCGTCGGCTCGAGCGCCTCTGGCGCCGCCGGGCGAATCGAGAGCGCTGTGCGATAAGCCTCGAAGGCCTGCTCTGGCCGGCCGAGCTGCTCGGCGAGCTGCGCCAGCTGCAGCGCGTCGTCGAAGGTCTCGGTGTCGTGGCGCTCGATGGTCAGCCGCATGAGCAAGGTGAAGGCCAGCTCGCAGCAGCCGTCCTGACGGAGCGCCGTGATCAGGCAGCGAGCGACCCGCGGTCGCTCCTGCACCAGCAGCGAGACCAGCGTCCCGTCACTGAAGGCCTCCGTGAGGGTGGGCAGCAGGCCGTCGTCGGTAGGAGAGCTCCCCTCCCCATCGCAGAGCAGCCAGACAGCCCGGGTCAGCCAGATCGCCGCCAGCTCGTTATTGTTGGCGCGGCGCGCGCCCTCGAGCAGCAGTCGCACACGCTCGCCGGTCTCGTCGCGCTGGGTCAGCAGGCGCTCGAGCAGGAGCAGGACGTCCGGATCACCGGGGAGCTGCTCCCAGGCCGTCCAGAGCGCCGCCAGCGCTCCTTGCTCGATCTCCGACATGCCGAGCCCCAAGACGATCTCCGCCCGGCGCAGGTGGAGCCGCGCCAGCTCTTGCGAGGAGGTCTGCTCCTCGCCCAGCGCCTGCTGCTCGCGCTCGAGCCGCTCGAGCTCGCTGGCGACGTCCAGCGGGAGGATCGTGGTGTCGATCTGCTGCATTGGCAGAAGATGTTATGCGCGAACGGGCTCAGGCCCAAGAGCAATACCCATCAACTCCAACGCTTCCCTTTTGGTCCTCGGTCGGGCAAAGTCTCGCGCCATGAGGTCGGTCCGTGTCGTCGCTGCCGTGATCGAGCAGGAAGGTCGCTTCCTGATCACACAGCGCCGCCCCGAGGCCGTGCTGCCGATGCTCTGGGAGTTCCCCGGCGGCCGCGTCGAGCCCGGCGAGAGCGACAGCGCCGCGCTGCAGCGCGAGCTCGCCGAGCGCCTCGGCGTCGAGATCGACGTCAACGACAAGCTCTCGACCCAAGGGCATGACTACGAGGGCTACTCGGTGACCTTGGTGATCTACAGCGCCACCATCGCCGCCGGCGAGCCGAGCTGCGTGCACGTCAACGACTTCCGCTGGGTCGCCTCGTCGGACTTCGACGCCTACGACTTTCCCCCCGCCGATCAGGCGACGATGGACAAGCTGCTCGGCATCGCCCCCCCCTCCAAGACGAACTGAACGATCCCCCTGACTTCGTCGCTGGCCCCAGCGCCTTGAGAGCACCCATCCCTCCCGTCGCCGGGCAAAGCACTGCCGGCCGCTTTCTAGGCCTCAGAACGCTCGCCCTACCTCCCGGATGGCATATGTCTTCGGCTACGAAAGCGGCGCGGCAGCTCAGCACCCGGCTCGGTCCCGGATGGGTGGGGAAGCTCTTGGCCGCGCGCCTCGCCTAGGTCGACTTCGACGGCGGCGCAGCGCCGGCGGCGAGTGAGGCCCTGAGCGACGAGGGCGAGCTCGACGAGGCCTTCCTCCGCGAGCACGCCAGCTCCCTCACCGACGGCATCGCCAAGCTCCGCGACTGGCGTGCCTGACGGTTTTCGTCGACGCGGTCAGTCTTGGTCGACGCCGAACACGTCGGCGGCGTGGTCGGCCTGGTCCGCTAGCTTCCGGCTGTGGCGTGCGGCAGGCCTGAGGCGATGAGCGCCGCTGCGACCAAGAGACGCGGCGCCCTGGGCGGCGAGATCGTTGCTGCGGGTCACCATCGCGCGGGTAGCGTCGTCGCCGAGCGACGCGCCGATGATCGTGGCTCGCTGGCCCGAATGGGGTGCGAGGGTCGTTGCGGCTCTCAGGCCACGAGCCGTCTGCGCGCCACGAGGGAGCGCGCGAGGGATGGGACGGGCACCGGCGCGGGCACCGACGCGGGCACCGACGCGGGCACCGGCGGCGCAGCCACGGGCCGCGCTCGTCCCGGCACGGATCATCGCCGACATACCGCAAGCCGGCACGGTGAAGAGCAGCGCGGGGAGTAGAAACAAGCTGAGCGGGCGGCGCGGCTTTCGAATGGAGGTAGGGCGAGCTTTCTGCGGCATGAGAGCACCTCTTAGGTTCGATTCGAGCCGCTAATAGCGTCAACAGCGCCTCGGTCAACCCTTCATAGGCTCATTGCCTTCTTGCTGATCTGTGATCCCACCGCTCTAGCGGCTGCTAGCCGAGAAGCGTCAGCCGAGGTTTGATCTGCGCAGGGAGAGTGCAGCTTGTGTGCGCGTCGTGCACGTGTCCGCAAAACGAAAGAGGGCCCCGATCTTTCGGGGCCCTCTCGGAACGAGAAGCTAGCCAGCGTTATGGCGTCGGAGGTGCGCCGCCGCCCGCGGGGGGCGGGCCGCCTGCAGGCGGTGCGCCGAAGGGAGGTGGCGCGGCGCCGTCGTCGCCGCCGAAGAGGTGCGCGAGCTCCGGCACCTGACCGGCCGGCGTCCAGGCGGCCATGCCCTGCTTCCAGACCGGGGTCTCGGCGGTGAACTGACCGCTCTGCACGCCCTGCTGCAGCACATCGACGCCGTAGGGGCCCATCTGCTGGTTGTTGAAGTGGATGTGGAACTGCACCGACGAAGCGGGTGGCGGCGCCCCGAAGGGGTTGGCCGGGCCCTGCTGCATCGGAGGTGGCGCTTGCTGCTGCTGGTACTGGGGCTGCTGCGGCGCCATCGACTGCTGCATCATGCCGGCCATGCCGAAGCCCACGCCGAGGCCAGCGCCGCCGAGCAGCGCGCCGCCGCCACCGCCGCCGCCGCCACCTTTGGCCATGCCCTCGCCAGCGCCCATCATCGCCTTGCCGCCAGCGAACTGCTGGTAGCCCTGCATGCCCCCGGCCATCCGCACATAGGCCGCGTCGGTGTAGAGCTTCTTGAGGTTCTTGCTGTCCTCATCGTTGATCGCGATGTTGAAGTTACCGATGCGCAGGATCGACAGACCGTAGTCGTCGACGTGGCGCTTGATGCCCTCGAGCACCTCGGTCTCGATCTCCTCGGTGTAGGCACCGGATGTGACGTCGAGGAGCGGCCACTTCTTCTTGACGAGGAGCTCGGCGATGCGGTCCTTCATCACCTTGAGCAGCAGGTCGCGGAACCATTTGACGAAGGCGTCGTTGTTGTCGGCGCTCATGCCGACCAGGCCGATCACCAGCTTCTGCGGGTCGGTGACGCGCAGCGAGTAGCTGCCGTGGACCATCGTCTCGACCGGGATACCCGACTTCGGATCTTCGACGGCGCCGATGCGGCCGCCAAACTTGAAGTTTGGCATCTCGCGCACCGTGACGAAGTAGACCTCCGCCTTAAGCACGTTGCCGCCGGTGAAGCTGTCGACGAGGTTCGACAAGAACGGGATGTTCGACGAGTCCATGGTGTGCCGGCCAGGCTGCACCAGGCCGACGATCTTGCCGTCGCGGAAGAAGAGCGCGACATCGTCTTGGTCGACGGTGAGCTGCGACTTCATCGGGATGGTGGGATCGGGGTGCTTGTAGATGATCAGGCCCTTCGTCTCCGGAGGACGGGCGATCATCATCTCGGAGACGCCCTTCTTGACGAAGTCTAAAATGCCCATCGCAAACTCCTTCTCGTCGGCTCTCTTTGGCCGCCGTTCGTTAGTCCGGTAACCTGCGCTCGTTTACGGCGCTCCACCGCTTTGCAAGGCCTCGGCCAGCGTAGTGTAAGTCCGCTGTGTACCCTCGTCAACGCGCCACCGGCGCTTCTTGTCGGGTTGAGTCGGCGACCCGATCGTGCCCTCGAGGTGATATGGCGGGCGGCCGTCGATCTTCCCCGATCATCGACAAAAACTCGGATTCGCTGATGATTTTCAGCGCCGCACCCTCGCCGATGAGCTTCTCGGCCTTGACCTGCTTGCTGCTCTTTTTCCCCTCTTTACCGTCGCCAATGACCAGGAAGTCGAGGGTCTTGGTCACCCCTGAGGGCGTCTCGCCCCCGGCGTCGTGCACCATCCCCTGGGCGCTTTTTCGCTTACAACGCTCGAGCTTGCCAGTGAAAACAACGCTCTTGCCCGCAAAGGGGCCATCGGCGTCAGCCGCCTCTGGTGTCGGCGCTGGGCCCTCGATCAAGGTCACCTCTTCGAGGAGGAGATCGATCAGCGGGGCGTTGGCCTTTAGCCCGGAGACGACCTTCTCGGCGATGATCTCGCCGACGGTGTGGATCGCCGCCAGCTCCTCGGCGGTGACGGTGCGGATCCGCGCCAGGGTCTCGAACTCGCTAGCGAGGATCTTCGACACGTGCTGGCCGAGCTCCTTGATACCCAGCGCGCGCAGGAAGGTCGCCAGCTCGATCTCGCGATGGGAGGCGATGTTGCCAAGCAGCTTCTCGGCGAGCGTGTCGCCCACCCGCTCGAGCTCGAGCAGCTGCGTTTTGTCGAGCTTGTAGAGATCGACGGCCGTGCGCAGCAGCTCCTTGTCGTAGGCCTCCGAGAGCAGCTTGTCACCGAAGCCCTGGATGTCGACCACCTTGCAGAAGTAGGCCAGCGTGCCGATCACCGCCTCTCGGCAGGAGAGCGGCTCGGAGCAGTAGAGGAAGTCGCCGTCTTGCCTGACCGCGCCGCCACACGACGGGCAGCGCTTTGGGAGGGTCACCTTGGTGTCGCCGGGGGTCTGGACGAACTCGAGGTTGGGGATCACGCCGCCGCGACGGGTCACCACGACCTCGGCGCCGAGGGTCAGGCCGAGCTTGTCGATGAAGCCCGCGTGGTGCAGCGAGGCGCGGCCGATCATCGCCCCGGAGAGATCCACCGGCTCGATCAACGCCACCGGGGTGATCGCGCCGCTGCGGGCCACGCTCCACTCGATCGCGTTGAGCCTGGTCGTACCCGAGTCGCCCTGGAATTTGTAGGCGATCGCGTAGCGCGGGTGATGTGCGGTGAGGCCGAGGCGCGCTTGCTCCTCGAGGCTGTCGACCTTGAAGACCACGCCGTCGATCTCGAAGTCGAGGCTGGCTCGCGCGCCGGCGAAGTGCTCGTAGCCGCCGCGCAGGCTCGCCTTGTCGACGACCTTGCGCTCCATCTCGGGAAAGCCGACGGAGCTCAGGTAGGCGAACTTCTCCTGCTCGCTGGCGATGCCCTCTTTGACCACGTCGTAGGCGGCGAAGGAGAGGGTGTACTGCTTGGCGCGCTCAGGCTCCTTGCTCTTGATCGCGCCCGCGGTGAGGTTGCGCGGGTTGGAAAACTGCTCTTTGTAGCTCTCGAAGACCGAGAGCTTCATGTAGATCTCACCGCGGACCTCGACGTCGCCGTCGGGCAGCTTGCGCGGGATGTCCGAGATGGTGTGGACGTTGGCGGTGATGTCCTCGCCGACGGTGCCGTTGCCCCGGGTCGCCGCGAGGGTCAGCCGGCCCTGGGCGTCGTAGCGAAGGCTGGCGGCGACGCCGTCCATCTTCGGCGTGACGACGACCAGGCCCTCGAACTTCGTCGCCCAGGTCTCGAGCTCGACGTCTTCATAGCACTTGCCGAGGGAGAGCATCGGCCGCTGGTGGGTCACCTGCTCGCCGTAGCGACCGCTGACGCTGGCGCCGAGCTCGACCAGCGCCGGCGAGTCGGGCGCGCGGGCCTCGAGCTCGCGGACCAGGCGATCATAGTCGTAGTCGCTGATCTCAGGCGCGTCGTCGTCCCAGTAGCGTTGGTTGTGGTGGCGGATCTCGGCCTCGAGCGCTTCGACGCTCATCTCGGCCAGCTGCGCATCGGTGTAGGCCATGCGATCTAGCTCCTCGGCTAGGGATAGGAGACCACGACATCCTGGCTGAGGCGGTCAGGTGGGTCAATGGTCCTAGAGCGCTGATCCGCTTACCGGACCGAGCTGCGCGAAGGATGCGGCATCACAGCGTAGGAGCGAGAAGGGCGCCCGCCGCGGTCGCACGCAACCGACGAGCGACAACCGCTGTGATGTCGCCGACCAGCGCGGCGACGGGAGGTAAGCGGGTCAGCGCTCTAGGTTGGCGGGGCGTCCCCGCTCGCCGATCGCTGGCCGCGGCAGCGAAGCGTGGGATCAGCAGTCGCAGACGCCGAGCGTGCTGAGCTCTTCTTTGACGACCTTGGTCCAGCCCTGGTTGGCGCGGGGGCTCGCCGGGCTGGGGTGGAGCACACGACCGATGGTGAGGTCGTCGTGTCCCTCGAGGGCCTCTTTGATCCGCGCCTCGGCGAAGGCGCCGATGCCGATCACGAACTGCGGCTTCAACGCCTCGACCACCGCGCGGAGGTGTTCGTCGCAGGCGGCGAAGAGCGGCAGCCGCTCGGCCTTGGGGAGCTTGTCTGGTGTGCGGTTGCGCCCACGCTCGCCCTCCATGAACACGAGAGGGCAGTAGTTGTCGATGAAGTAGCGCGAAAAGAACGTCTCGGCGCTGCCGAAAGCCTCTTCAATGGCGCTCCAGAGGCGCCGGCCGCTGACCTCGACCCGCGGGCAGTCCATCCCCAGCACCAGGCGCTTCTCATGCTCGTTTTCTGGCCGCCTGACGCTGCCCGTGATGCCGAGAAAGTCGCGCACTGAGGGGACGTCGCCGAAGGGCACGCCGGTCTGAGCCATGCCGAAGGGCCCCGGGTTCATGCCGATGAAGAGCGCGCGTTTATCGCCCTGGCCGTAGCGCGCGACGTACCGCCGGTAGTTGCCCAGCGCGTAGTCGAGCGGGTTGTAGACGTGGGTCGTCGGCTCGCGGAAGCTGAGGCGCTTCAGCGCGCGGTTGAGTGTCGTCGCCGCTGCGATCAGCGGGCTGTCATCACGTGCCATAGAAGAGCAGCGCCGGTTCGAGGTTGTTGACGCCCAGCAGCGAGAGCACCAGCCGCAGCTCGCCGACCTGGATCAGCAGCCGATCCCACTCCTCTTTGTCTTGCGGGCGTACGGCCTGCCAGGCCTCGTAGGACGTCACGCTGCCGGGGGAGACCTCGAACCAGGCGCGGCCGAAGGCCTCCGCCTTGGCTCGCAGGGTGTCGACGTCGAGCTCCTGAAGCAGCTCGGCCACGCGCTTGATGTCGACGCGGAGCAGCGAGCCCTCGTAGTGGTTGCCCTTCACCGCCCAGTCGGCCAGCGGACGAAGCTCTTCGTCGGCGAAGCACTCGAGCAGCTCGCCCTCCGGCACGCTGTAGGGCAGCACCTCAGCCATCGCCGAGAGGATGCCGAGGTGCTCGATGTCGTTGAGGCTATCTTTGATGATCGAGCCGCTGATCTGGCTGTCGCCGAGGCTGAGCAGCGGCAGCAGCCGCTCGTCGAAGCGCTGCGTCGAGGTCCCGCCGGAAAAAGAGAGCGCCGTCGCCATCGCGAGCACCTCGAAGGTGGTCAGGTCGGGAGCGGGCGCCTGCTCCAGCGGTCGCGCCGGTGGTTGGGTGCGGACCCAGTCTTTGGCCTCCTCGAGGTCTCTGGCCAGGGGGCCGAGCACCTTGCCCTTGAGCGGCTCGATCGCCTCGAGGAACTTCGAGACCTCCTGCGCTGTGGACTCCTTCCACAGCACCTCGGTCAGGCGCAGGTCGAGGAGCACCAGCGCGACACGATCTTGCTCTGCTTCGTTTTTGTTGTCGCCGTCGGCGGCCTCATCCTCGTCGTCGTCTTCCTCATGAAAGAGGAAGAGGTCGGCGATCCGTGGGAAGCCCTCGGGCAGCCCCATGAAGCGGCCGCGGAGCAGCAGGTCGGTGTGCTCGTCGGCGACCTCACGGGCCTCGTCGTTGCGGGGGCAGGCCTCGAGGAAGCCCTCGAAGGTATGGCCGATCAGGTCCTTGAAGACGTGGCGAAAGCCCTCGGGGCCCTTCAGCTCCGTGCCCTCCTCGTCTCTGGCCTCGAACTCCTGCTGCGAGCCAGCCCAGGCGAAGGCCTGCTCGCCGTTCTGGCAGAGCATCAAGGCCGCCTCGTCGTCGGACTCATCGATGCCGACCACCAGCGAGAGGCCAGCGGCCTGCGAGAGCGTCGGACCTATCTCCTCGGCGAAGATCGGCACGCCCTCAGCGAGGTCGTAGATCTCGATCTGGATCAGTGAATGGTCTTCGTACTTCGCCTCGGCCGGGAGGATCCGAACCCAGGCCTGGTCGAGACCGATAGCGTGGAGCACCTCGCGGATGCGGTCTTGCTCGATGTTCTCCGACGGGACGTAGTAGGCGTAGTGCGGGGCGCGAGTCATGGCGAGGGTGTAGCGGATTCAGCTCGCAGCGTAAAGCGAAGCTCGAGGCGCGGGGTGTTCGAGGTTCAAGCTGGCCCCCGTCGCTGGCGTTTTCGTTACGTGTCTAGAGCGCTGATCAGCTTACCGGACCGAGCTGCGCGAAGGATGCGGAATCACGGCGTAGGAGCGAGGAGGGCGCCTGCTGGTAGCACGCAACCGACG
>PDPC01000175.1 GCA_002747355.1 Pseudomonadota bacterium
GGCCATCACGACCACCACGACCACTGAGCGCGCGACCATCCAGGCAGCGACGGTCGGCACGGAGCCCCACCCCCAGCGGGAGCAACTATGAGCGAGACGGCCCTCAGAGAGCTGCTTTCTGCGCGCATCGCGATCGTCGACGGCGCGATGGGCACGATGATCCAAGGCTACGGCCTCGATGAGACAGCCTATCGAGGCGACGCCTACAAGGACCATGGCCGGCCGCTCCAGGGCAACAACGATCTGCTCTCGATCACGCAGCCGCAGGTGATCGAGGAGATCCACCGCGCCTTCATCGACGCCGGCGCCGACATCATCGAGACCAACACCTTCAGCGGGACGTCGATCGCCCAGGCCGACTACGGCCTCGAGGCTGAAGCGCAGGTGCGGGCGATCAACCTCGCTGGCGCCCAGGTCGCGCGCCGCGCCGCCGACGCTGGCGCCAAGGCCCACGGCCGGCCTGTCTTCGTCGCCGGCTCCATCGGCCCGACCAACACCACCGCCTCGATCTCCCCCGACGTGAACAACCCGGGCTACCGCGCGATCAGCTTCGACCCGCTCGTCCGCGCCTTCGCGCTGCAGGTTGAGGCGTTGCTCGAGGGCGGGGTCGATCTGCTGCTGCCCGAGACGACCATCGACACGCTCAACCTCAAGGCCGCGCTCTTCGCGATCGACCAGGTCTTCGAGCGCCGTGGCCAGCGCGTGCCGGTGATCGCCAGCGCGACGATCACCGACGCCAGCGGCCGCACGCTCTCCGGTCAGACCCTCGAGGCGCTCTGGATCTCGATCCGCCACGCCCGCCCCTTCGCGGTCTCCCTCAACTGCGCCCTCGGCCCCGAGCAGATGCGCCCCTACGTCGAGACGCTAGCGCAGATCGCCGACTGCTACGTCGCCTGCTACCCCAACGCCGGGCTGCCCAACGCGTTCGGCGAGTACGACCTCACGCCCGAGGCGATGAGCGCCGTGCTGCGCGAGTTCGCCGACGCGGGCTGGCTCGACCTCGCCGGCGGCTGCTGCGGCACGCGGCCAGAGCATATCGCGGCGATCGCCGAGGCGCTCCGTGGCCTGCCTCCGCGCTGCGGCGAGGAGGTCTCTTCATCTGGGCCTCGGGGCAGCGCGAGGCCCCGTGGCACCACCCTGACTCAGCTCGCGGGGCTGGAGCCGCTGACGATCCGCCCCGAGTCGAACCTGATCATGATCGGCGAGCGGACCAACATCACGGGCTCGCGGCGCTTCGCCAAGCTGATCCGCGAGGAGCGCTATGATGACGCCCTCGCCGTGGCGCGCACCCAGGTCGAGGGCGGCGCGAATATCCTCGACGTGAACATGGACGAGGGGCTGATCGACTCCGAGGCCGCGATGACGCGGCTTTTGAACCTGATCGCCGCCGAGCCCGACATCGCGCGGCTGCCGATCATGCTCGACAGCTCACGATGGAGCGTCCTCGAGGCGGGCCTGAAGTGCCTCCAGGGCAAGGGCGTGGTCAACTCGATCAGCCTCAAGGAGGGCGAGGAGGTCTTCCGCGCGCACGCCACGCTCTGCCGCCGCTACGGCGCCGCGGTGGTGGTGATGTGCTTCGACGAGACCGGTCAGGCCGTGACCGTCGAGCATAAGGTCGCCATCGCCGAGCGGGCCCACCGCATCCTCACCGAAGAGCTCGGCTTCCCCGAGCAGGACATCATCTTCGATCCGAACATCCTCACCGTCGCCACCGGGATGGAGGAGCATGACGACTATGCCGTGGCCTTCCTCGAGGCGACCGCCGAGATCAAGTGCCGCTTCCCCAAGGTCAAGGTCTCCGGCGGCGTGAGCAACATCTCGTTTTCCTTCCGCGGCAACGACGTCGTCCGCGAGGCGATGCACTCCGCCTTCCTCTACCACGCGACCCGCGCCGGCCTCGACATGGCGATCGTCAACGCCGGTCAGCTCGCGGTCTACGACGACATCCCCGCCGAGCTCGTCGAGCACGTCGAGGATGTGCTGCTCAACCGCAGACCGGACGCCACCGAGCGGCTGGTCACCCTCGCCGAGACGGTCAAGGGCAAGGGCAAAAAGCGCGTCCGCGACGAGAGCTGGCGCGAGCTCGGCGTCAAGGAGCGGCTGGCGTACGCGCTGGTCCACGGCGTCGACGCGCACGTCGCGGCCGACGTCGAGGAGGCGCGCGCCGACTACGATCGGGCGCTGCAGATCATCGAAGGCCCGCTGATGGACGGCATGCGCACCGTCGGCGACCGCTTCGGCGCGGGGAAGATGTTCCTGCCGCAGGTGGTCAAGAGCGCGCGGGTGATGAAGAAGGCCGTAGCCTACCTGCAGCCCTTCCTCGAGGCCGAGACCGCCGCCGCGCAGGCGGCCGGTGACGACGAGGAGCAGGCGGCGAGGGCCACAGGGCAGGCCCGCGGCGCGGGGCGGATCGTCCTCGCCACGGTGAAGGGCGATGTGCACGACATCGGCAAGAACATCGTCGGCGTCGTGCTGCGCTGCAACGGCTTCGACGTGCGAGACCTCGGCGTGATGGTCCCCGCCGATCAGATCCTCGACGCCGCCGAAAACGAGGACGCGGACGCGATCGGCCTCTCCGGGCTGATCACGCCGTCTCTCGACGAGATGGTCCAGGTCGCCACGCAGATGGAGCGGCGTGGGCTGAAGCTGCCGCTGCTGATCGGCGGCGCGACCACCAGCAAGAAGCATACGGCGGTGAAGATCGCGCCACAGTACGCCTCGCCGACCGTACACGTCGATGACGCCTCGCGGGCCGTCGGCGTGGCCAGCGCGCTGCTCTCGGAGACTCAGCGCGAGGCGTTCGTCGAGCTCACCGTCGCCGAGTACCAGCGACTCCGGGAGCAGTTCGAGGCCGGGCAGCGCAGGCCCCTTGTGCCCCTCGCCGAGGCGCGCGCTCGGCGGGCGCGCTTCGACTGGTCGAGCACCACCGAGCTGCCTCGCCCCAGCGCCGAGGTCGGCTACGGCGTGCATCAGGTCGAGCCGCCCATCGGCGAGCTCGTCGCCTTCATCGACTGGACGCCCTTCTTCCACGCCTGGGAGCTTCGAGGCGTCTACCCGCAGATCCTCGACCACCCCAAGACCGGCGACGCGGCGCGAGAGCTCTTCGACAACGCCCAGGCGCTGCTCGAAGAGCTCGTCGCCGACGCGGCGCTCACCGCCCGCGGCGTCTACGCGTTCTTTGGCGCCCAGAGCGACGGTGACGACATCCTGCT
>PDPC01000133.1 GCA_002747355.1 Pseudomonadota bacterium
GCTTACCGGACCGAGCTGCGCGAAGGATGCGGAATCACGGCGTAGGAGCGAGGAGGGCGCCTGCTGGTAGCACGCAACCGACGAGCGACAACCGCTGT
This sequence comes from Pseudomonadota bacterium, assembly GCA_002747355.1. Lineage (GTDB taxonomy): Bacteria > Myxococcota_A > Polyangia. Next base: position 99 of record PDPC01000133.1, read on the forward strand.
GGTTTCGCAGACCAGCGCAGCGACGGGAGGTCAGTTGGTCAGCGCTCTAGAGCTTGCGAGCGATGAGCTGGGCGACGGCGCGGCCATCGCCCTTGAGCTCGCTGTAGCTCGAGAGCTGGAGCGTGGGAAACCAGGTCAAGAGCTCGTTGGGCTCGACCAGGTAGCGTCGTGAGGGCTGACTGCTGAACTGGAGGTTGGCGGTGGTGTGGGTCTCCATCACCAGCAGCCCGCCGGGGGCGAGGGCCTCCGCGATCGCGGGGGCGAGGCTCGGCTGGTAGTAGTGGATACAGGCGATCATGTCGAAGGGGCCCTCGGGGAGCAGCGAGCGCTCGAGGTCCCAGAGCTGGAGGCTGACGTCCACGCCTGCGGCCTCCGCGGCCTCTCGGGCGCGGCGCAGGCCGACCGTCGAGATGTCGAGGCCGACGACGTCGAGCCCACGCTCGGCGAGGTAGATCGCGTTGCGGCAGGCTCCGCAGGCGATATCGAGCGCGCGCCCCGAAGACGGCAGCAGCGCCTCGTTATCAGTCAGAAGCTCGGAGGGGGGGCCGCTGCCGTAGCTTGGGTTCTCGTAGCGGGCGTCCCATTTGCGACGAGCATCGGACATCACGGCTCCTTTCCTGCTTCGGCCTGCAGCAGCGGGTCGAGCTCGATGTGCTCGAGATAGTAGGCGCTGGGCTGGCCCGCTCGCAGCTCCCCGCGGTCGATCCGCTCACGGAGCGCGCGCATCAGCCCCCCGAGCCAAGGGCCCGGCTGGCGATCGAGCCGCGCGAGCAGCGCGTGGCCCAGCCCGGTGGGCAGCGGGGCAGGTCGTGCGTCGATCTCGCGGAGCGCCGCGATGCGCGCTTCGAGCTCATCGAGGCGCGCCCCTACGTGCTGGCGCTTGGTCGGCGACGCCGAGGTCACGTCAGCGCGGGAGAGCGCCAGCAGCGGGTCGAGGTATTCGCCTGCTTGCGCCGCGAAGCGCCGCACGGCGCTGTCGGTCCAGCCCGGCTCGTATTGGTTGGTGCGCTGGTGTTGCGCGATCAAGGCCGCCACGGCGGCCCCCAAGGACTCTGGAAACACCAATCGATGCCGAATGTCGGCGAACATCTTGGCGCCCACCTGGGCGTGGCCGTGAAACGTCACCCGACCGTCGTCGTCGACGCGGCGGGTCGGGACCTTGCCGATGTCGTGCAAGAGCGCGCCCCAGCGAACGGTGGGGTCTCGTCGCGCCTGAGCGACCACCTGCTTGGTGTGGGCCCAGACGTTCTTATGACGTCGCCCGACCTCCTGGTCCAGCGCGCGGGTGGCGCAGACCTCCGGCAGCGCCTCGGCCAAGACACCACGGCCCAGCAGCTCCTCGAGGGCCTCGTCGGGAGCTCGCGCCAGAAGCGCCGCCTCGACGGTCTCGCGCAGCCGTGCGCCGTCTTTCACGCTCACAACGCTCCGCGAGCGCTCAGCTGTCGCGCGCGCTGCGGCCAGGTCGCGCTTGGATAGAAGGTGATCGTGCTATCGCCGCGCTGGCGGCAGCAGCTCAAGAACTGCTGCAGCGACAGCTCGGGACGATGTCGATACCAATAATGCATCGCCCGACGCTTGGCGTCGACGCGGCTCTTACCGGCGAAGGTGATCGGCGAGATGCCTACACGGTACTCCCCATGGGGTGCCTCCTCTCGGTCACCTAGCGGCGCCGAGGGGCGTCAGGAGCCCGCGCGGCGGCTAGGTGGGATACGGACGGTGTGGTCGTTCAGAAGGCGGAGGTTTGCCGTCTTCCGATTCGGCTTGGCGTTCTTGTTCGCCCATTGCCCCGGTCATTCCTTTCGCGGTTTCACCCGCTCGCTCTCGTTATGGGGGCTACGTTGGCGGGTGTCAAGGTCTGGCTCGCGGGGAGAGGTCGGCGCGCTCGGCGCGGTCGCAGGGGGCGCCGAGAAAACGCGTGGCGATCTCATGGAAGCGATTGACATCGGTGAAATAGAAGCGATCGCGACCAGGGCGTTGGGTGGCCTGAAGGTTGCTATTGAGCAGATCGCCGGCCGCCGCGGCGGCGGTCGCCTCGGCCGAGTCGACCAGCTCGACCTGATGCCCGAAGATCCTCGCCGCCTGTGTGGCGATGGCGTCACGAAGGATCGGGTAGTGGGTGCAGCCCAGCACCAGCGTGTCGAGGTCTCCAGCGCTGGAGCGTAGCTCGAGGAGGTAGCGCGAGATCACCTGCTCGGTCACCGTGTGGTGGGTCCAGCCCTCCTCCGCCAACGGCACAAGCAGCGGGCACGGTTGGCTGAACACGACCAGATCCGAGCGCATCGTCTGCATCGCCCGCTGGTAAGCGCCGGAAGAGACCGTGCCGAGGGTGCCCAGCACGCCGACCTTACCGCTCTGGCTGAGGGCCGCCGCCGTGCGCGCTCCGGGCTCCACCACGCCCAAAACGGGGATCGACAGCTCGCCTCGTAGTGGCTCAATCGCGTGTGCTGATGCGGTGTTACAAGCGATGATCAGGTATTTGATCGAGCGCTCGAGGAGGAAATCGGCGATCTGTTGGGCGTAGCGGACGACGGTGTCAGCCGACTTCGTGCCGTAGGGTACACGAGCCGTGTCGCCGAGGTAGATCAGCTGTTCGCAGGGCAGGCGCTCGCGCAGCGCGCGAACGACCGTGAGGCCACCAAAGCCGGAGTCGAACACACCGATCGGCAGCGCCGTAGCATCCGTCATGGCCAATCGCTGTGAGCGCTACTGGCGTGCGCTCTCGACCTCGAAGACGCGCCGAAAGGCGTCGAGGATGGGCTTGCCGCTGACCAGCTTGGCTGCGGCGTCATCGTCGATCTCATACTCCGTGGTGAACTCCAGGCCCTCTTCGTAGAGCCGCTGACCGGTCTCCTCGTCCTCGAGGTAGTCGGCCACGCTCTTGCCCTTGTACTTCACCGCGGCGAGCTTGTTCATCCGCCAGTCGACCCACTTGAGCGTCTCGCCGAAAAACGCGCGGAAGAGCTCGACATCCGCCTCGAGAGGCGCGAATTGGTCGCCGAAGCGCGCCGGATACTCGGCGATCGCCTCACCGCCGACCTCGAGCATCTTGGTCAGGGCGATGCGGCTGACCACCACATCGTCAACAAAGCCAACCAGCCCCATGGTGTCGGGGATCGGGTCGGATGGGGACAGGCAGTAGACCACCGCGCCCACCGCAAGCTCGCGGGCTTCGCGAGGCAGATCCTCGTCGGACATCGCCTCGAAGAGCACCTTCAGGTCGTAAGGTAGGCTGACTAGCAGCTCGCGAACTCGCGCCACGAACCGCTTCTCTACGCTCGCCTCGCTCATCGCTTCTTACTCTCCTCCCAAGAAACAGCGGTCGGTGACAGGCTGCCGACCAGCGGTTGATCACGCCGCGCCAAGGGTGATCGCGAGGGGCCGTCCCCAGAGGTGAGGACAGAGCACGCTCGCGCTTCGATCGTGACGCTGAGCATGGGTGACGAAGCTCCGATGATACGGGGTTGCAGCCCCGTGTGCCACTCTTGCTTTTTCACAAGCAGACGCCGCTTGGCCCGCCAGGAGCAGCGGTGGTAGCATACGCGCTGTCTTGCACCGGAGATCCTCCCCCCGTGATGGGACATCCCAGGCAGGTGATCCTTTTGGCGTTCTAGTCGCCCGTAGGCGAATGTTGTCACGGATTTCGAGATAAATGGCGCGGCCCCCGCTTCGTGGCTACAACCACAACATCCGCTACCAGAACCGCGTCTACCACGTGCAGACGGAAGACTCTGGGCTCGATAACCCCCACGTCTTTTCCCATCTCTTCTTCGGCGGCGTGGTGATCAGCACCACGCGCATCGAGTACGCCGACATCGTCCAAGAAGAGGGGCACGAGCCGCGGGTCCAAAAGCGGATGCAGGAGCAGCACAAGGCGCTGATGAAGCGCCTGCGCCGAGGGGAGTTCGACGACGAGATCGTTGCCCTCCTTGGCACCTTGGACGGTGACGCCGAGGATAGCGCCGCCGATGATGCGGCGACGCCTCCAACGACCCAACCTCAAGACGCCGCGGCGGCGCCAGCGCACGTCGCCTCAGAGCAGGCCACCGAGGAGGTGCTCGTCGCGGCGGCGGTGGAGGCCGCGCGCGAGGCGAGGCCCTTGGCGTCGAATTTTCCCTCCGCCGAGGCGTTCTTGGCCGAAGAAGACGAAGACGAAGGCGCCGATCTCCTCGCCGAGGGTCCGAGCGTCGACGTTATCGATCCGGAGGAGGTGGCGCGGGCGACGACGGAGATGGCGCAGGCCGAGGCGATCGAGCCCGCTGCCGAGGTGGTGGGAGAGGCGATCGACTCGAGCTTCGAACCTCCCACCGAGGAGACGCCCTCCGAGCAACCCTTCGAGCCGATCACCGACGAGGCCCCCCTCGACGTGACGATCCCACAGGCTGAGCACCTCGAACCCGACCTCGATCCCGCCTCCCTCGAGACCTTTGCGCAGATGGCCACGATGGCGCATCCGAGCGACCCGCTGCCGCTCGAGGTTCAAGAGGGCGACGTGGTCGGCATTGATGTCTCGCTGGAGACCGCTGAGAGCCCAGCGCTCGTCACCCACGGGCCGCCACCGATCCCCCTCGACGTCGAGCTCGAGCCACCCGCGCCGGTGGGCAGCGCGAGCCAGCTGCCGCCACTGCCGATCGAAGAGGTGCAGGCCAGTGATCAGCCCGATGGGTCGACGAGCGAGAACACGGGGCGCTATCAGAACTCGCTGCGCAGCACCGAGGAGCCCTTCACCGACGGCAGCGCCGAGGCGTCTCCCGATCTCGACTTCCGCCTGAGGCTCGGTGGTGGCGCGAGCACGAACACGGGCACCTTCACCGCGCGACACGAGAGCGCGCCGATGATCCCCGCCATCCGCGTCGATCGCACCTACGAGGTCGAGCGCAGCGACGACGACGCGATGATCATCGATCGCCCGGACACCGACGCTGGGCCAGACGACATGACGACCTCCTACTCGCACGTTCGACGGCGGGAGGGTGAGGTCGCGTCGCCGGCTGGCGCAACCCCCGGCGCGCAGCGGCCTTCTGGGGTCTTCAACAAGCCGCTGCCGCAGGGCGCTCAGGAGCCGTCGGCCTCGCAGATGCTTGGCCTCCAAGGTCCGCCCGGTCCGGCCCGCTCCGCGCCTCCGCCCCGCGCGCCCGCCTTGGGCGAGCCCCGGCGTCCCACGGCGCCGCGGGTGCACGCCGTACAGGGCTCGACGCCGCAACGCTACACGGCGCCTTCCGTGAAGAGCCGCGGCCGCGGGCGTCGCGCGACGGGGAGCTATGAGGCCGTCGAGTCGCCGGTGCTGCGACGACCGAAGCCACGCCCCGACACGCGCCCGGGCGCTCGCTCCGCCAGGCCAGCCACTTCGCCAGCGAAGCGCCCTGCCGCTCGTCCGCCAGCGGCGCCGGCTCGACGGGGCACCGCCGCGCCGGTGGTCGCGCGTCCGGCGGTGGTCGTCGGCGGCGACTCGCGGAAGCGTCCGGGCTCCGGTGTGAGCATCGCCGCCCGTGGCCCCAAGGTCCCGGTTGCGCCGCCGAAGCGTGGCAGCGCGGCGAAGCCCCCGTCTGCACCGATACGCCCCTTGTCGCAGACGCCGCGGGCGCGAGCGCGGAACCTGCCAAACCTCTTTGGCTCAGATCTGATCTCGGAGCGCAGCCTCGACGAGGTGATCTTGCACTACCTCGCCGAGGACGGCGAGAAGGCGGAGTAGCGGGGGGACCCCGCATGCTCGGGAAGGGTTTTCGATGACGGTCTCTACGACTTCGCTGCTCGCGATCGTCTTGGCGCTCGGCGCCTGCGTTGGGGGCAGCAGCGACGACGCCAAGCCCCTCGACCTCAAGCAGCGCATCCCGGCGCCGAACGCGCTGCGGGTCTCCCTGCCAGGTAACGCGGGCCCGGAGGCGAGCGCCTCGGCGGAGGTCTTCGCCGCGGTCTCGGCGTTGAACAAGCGCCTCGCGCCGCTGGATCTGCTGCAGAGCTACCTCAATGAAGGCGCGTCGCGTGAACGCGATGTGTCGATCCTCGTGGCCCTCGAGACCCCACCCCACGTCGCCGATCAGGTCGTGCGCTACAAGCGCGACGAGAGCCGCCTCGACGTCCAGCGGATCAACGACCACGTGTTCTACTATCTGCAGGTCAAGGGGCCCAAGGGCTACGATCCAGATCAGTCGATCACCAAGGCTCGGATGCTCGTTGACGGCGGCACGCTGCGTGGCCCGTCCGTGGGCGTTCGGCCCTCGCTCGCCGCGGTGACCGGTCTCGCTTCAGAGCGCCGCGGCTTTCTGCGGATTCACCTCAACCGGCGCCCCGACGATCGCGACGACGTCAACGACGCTGTGCAGCTTGACTACGAGATGGCTCGCGGTGTTGGCGAGGACGCCCAAGAGGACCGCCTGCATCTGCTCTTCTACCGTCAAGACAAGGTGCAGCGCGCCGACGGCCAGATCCTCGCAGCCTGGATCCGTCGCGACGCCGAGGGCGGCTTCGTGCTCCAGAGCGAGGCCAAGGGTTCGGGGGCGACCTGGTCTTACCTGATGCAGTACAAAAACGACGGCAGCCACGCGATCTGGGGCGCCGACGGCACGATCCGCGGCTGCTACAGCGGCAGCGGCGCCGAGCTTGGCACCGCTGAAGACCCGACGCCCTGCGCGGTCTTCGATCGGCCGTTCGTTCGCCCGCCGCCGCTCAAGGGCGTCTGGCCTGGCCTCCCCAGCGCCGTGCCCAAGTAGCGGCGTGATCGCGGTGAGCTCAGGTTGCCCCTACGGTTGAGGTTGCCCCCTACGGTTGAGGCTGCCTACCGTCGATGCTGCTACTCGAGGACGGCCCAGTCCGTGCCGTGGGGGCGATCCATCAGCTCGATGTCGAGCGCGACGAGCTTGTCGCGGAGCTCGTCGGCCTTGGCGAAGTCGCGGTTGGCGCGCGCCTCGGTGCGCTCCTCGATCAGCTGGGCGACCTGTGCGGGGTCGATGCCGCGCTGGCTGCAGAGCTTGGCTCGGCGCCGTTCGAGGTAGGTGGCCGGGTTGTTGAAGAGCAACCCGAGGGCTTCGCGGATCTTCTCGGCGGCGGCGGCGGTGCGCTGGAGCGAGCGCCGGCGCACGGCCTTGGGGGCGCTCTTGGGCTGGTCGAGCAGCTTGTTGGTCGTGGTGAAGAGCTCGGCCACGTGGCCTAGCGCGGCGGCGGTGTTGAAGTCGTCGCGCATCGCCGCGTCGAGGCGCTCGGCGAAGCCGGCGATCCCGTCGACCACCTCACCGTCGTCATCGGCGGCCTTGCCTACGGCGAGGGTGTCCGAGAGCCGCGCGAGGGTGCGGTAGAAGTAGGCCATCCGGCGCTCGGCCTCCTCGAGGCTGGGGAAGGAGACCACGTCGTCGGCGCCGCGAACGATCTCGAAGTTCAGCGGCTTGCGGTAGTGTGTGCCCATCAAGAAGAGCCGCAGCGCCTCGGGCTCGTGGCGCTCGCAGACCTCGCGGATGGTGAAGCAGTTGCCCAGCGACTTGGACATCTTCTCGCCCGTCAGGTTGATGAAGCCGTTGTGCAGCCAATGGCGGGCGAAGGTGCCAACGCCGTAGCAGCCGTGACTCTGAGCGATCTCGTTTTCGTGGTGGGGGAAGATCAGGTCCATCCCGCCGCCGTGGATGTCGAAGGTCTCGCCGAGGTGCTCAGCGCTCATCGCGGAGCACTCGATATGCCAGCCCGGTCGACCGGGCCCCCAGGGGCTGTCCCAGCTGGGCTCGCCCTCCTTGGCTGACTTCCAGAGGGCGAAGTCGAAGGGGTTGCGCTTGCGTTCGTCGACCTCGACGCGCTCGCCTGCGCGTAGGTCTTCGAGGTTGCGCCCTGAGAGGCCACCGTAGCTCGGCAGGCTCGAGACCTCATAGTAGACATCACCGTCGACAGCGTAAGCGTGGCCGCGCTCGATCAGCTGCTCGATCATCGTCACGATCTGATCGAGGTGCTCGCTGACCTTGGGCTCGATATCAGGCTCGACGTTGCCGAGCGCCCTCATGTCGCGATGAAAGGCGTCGGTGTAGCGCGACGAGAGCGCCAACGGATCTTCGCCGAGCTCGTTGCCGCGCTTGATGATCTTGTCGTCGACGTCGGTGATGTTGCGCACGTAGGTGGTGTCGTAGCCCGCGCCGCGAAGCGTGCGCACGATCGCGTCGTAGGCGACGTAGCAGCGCGCGTGGCCGATGTGGGCGTCGTCATAGACCGTGGGCCCGCAGACGTAGATGCCCACCCTACCCGCCTCGCGGGGCTGGAAGTCGATCTTGTCGCGTTTCGAGGTGTCATAGAGGCGGATCATCACGTCGCTCCGGGGGCGTCTTTGTTCGCGGCCAGTCTGGGGGAGTCCGAGGCGTCTAGCCGGTCTCGTTAGCGCTGCCGCAGGCGCTGCACGATGGCTAGCAGGTTGAATAGGACGAAAGAGCCGAGCACGGCGTAGAGCAGCACATAGAGCCAGCTGTCGCGCGGCACCTGGCCGACGTGGATCACCACGGCCTCGTCGGGGATGGTGAAGGTCGAGCTGGTGCTGATGTAGAGCAGCGCCGAGGCGTCGATCTTTACGGGATAGGGCTTCTTCGCGACCAGCTTATCGCCTTGGCGCACGTAGCGCGAGGGGAAGGTGTCGTCCTTGGCGTCAATCAGCAGCGCCTTGCCTGCGGTGCGGAGCTGATCCCAGCGCACCGCGTAGCTGACCTGCCGCTTCAGCACGTTGGTGCGCAGCTTCGGTTTTGAGAAGACGCGGATCAGCTGGCGCGCCTCGTTGGCCTTGGCCAGCACCACGAAGCGCCAGAACGAGGGCGAGGGCTCGTCCTCCGGGGCCACCGGTAGGGAGAGCGTCGCGAGTTGCTTTCGCGCCTCGGCGCGGGTGGCGTAGATGCTCTTGGGGAACTGGATGATCCACTCGTCGGGGTAGCGGGCGTTGATCCAGACCAGCTTCTTGGGGTCGAGGGTCACCGCCAGGCCCTGCTTGTCGGTGACCTCCTTGCCGGCCTTGGCCTGCACCACGGCCTCGAAGTCGAGATCGTGGGCCACGTTCATCGATTTGCGGAAGAAGCGCCGGATCGCCTCTTTGTAAGACAGCGATCCGAAGCGCACCATGCGCCCGACATGCTCGGCCTTGATCGTGCGCTGCGAGTCTCGCTTGACCCGATGCGCTTGCACGTAGACCAGGTTGCGACCCTGGCGCAGCCGAAAGAAGCTCTCGTAGCCGCTGACCCGCCCCTGCAAGAGCAGCGCGTGCTTGCGGTCGGGCGCGCCGCGGACGGCGACGTAGACGTTCGTTTCGTTGAAGCCCTTCTTGATCGCGTCGGCGACGTGGCCGATGTCGCGGGGCGTGTTGCTCTCGAAGAAGTAGCGGAAGTCGGTCCAGGAGAAGGCCATCAGATAGATCGACATGCCGATCACGATCAGGCTGACGATCGGATGGCGGCGACGGCGACGGGGCTTGGGGATCTTCAGCAGCTCAGGGTCGAGCTCGTCCTCTTCAGGTGGCGCTTCGATGGTCTCGTTGCGCTTCGACTCGTCGTCGCCAGCGGCTTGCCAGGCGGCCTCCAGGTCGTCGATCGGCGCGTCGAGGTTCGTTTCAGCCTCGGCGTTCTCCTCAGCCTCGGCGTTCTCCTCAGCCTCGGCTCGCTCGTTGTCGTCGCGCGTATCGTTTTCGCTCATGGTCGGGCCTTGTAAAGGCGTGTAGTCATAGCATACCCGCTGCTTGGACACCCAACGGTGTGCTGGGTTCCACCAGCGCTCATCGCACGAGCACCGTCGCTTGCGCCGCGATACCCTCGCCGCGGCCGGTGAAGCCCAAGCCCTCGCTCGTGGTCGCCTTGACGGCGACCCGCTCCATCGGCAGCCCCAAGGTGGCCGCGAGGCGCTGACGCATCGCCATGAGATGAGGCGCCAGCTTTGGCGCCTCGCAGATCACCACACTGTCGACGCCGAGCGGGCTGAGCCCGCGCTCGGCGAGGAGCGCGACGATCGCGCCGAGCAACACCAGGCTGTCGGCGTCTTTGAAGCGCGGGTCGTTCGGAGGGAAGTGCTTGCCTAGGTCGCCGAGGGCGCCGGCCCCGAGCAGGGCGTCGCCGATGGCGTGGGCCAGCACGTCGGCGTCAGAGTGGCCATCGAGGCCGCGGTCGTGAGGGATCGTCACCCCGCCGAGGATCAGCGGCCGACCCTCGACCAGGCGGTGCACGTCGTAGCCGATGCCGCTGCGGGGCGCCTCTGGGGGCTGCGTGGCGGCCAGCGCTCGCTCGGCCCGCACCAGGTCTTCCGGCAGCGTGACCTTGAAGTTGCGCGGATCGCCCTCGACGACGGTCACCGAGACCCCCGCCTGCTCGCAGAGCATCGCGTCGTCGGTGACCGCAGGTCGCCCGGCGTCGCGCCAGCCGGCGAAGGCGCCCTCGAGCACCTCGCGGCGAAAGACCTGCGGTGTCTGGGCCAGCCAGACCCGGCGACGATCGAGGGTCTGCTCGACGCGAGGCGCGACCTCGCCGGTCGCCTCGCCGCCGGTCGCCTCGCCGACCAGCTTCACCGTGTCGTGAGCCTGCAGCGCGGGGATCGCGGCGCCGTCACGAGCGGCCGCCTCGACGAGCCGGGAGATCAAGGCTGGCGGAAGCAGCGGCCGCGCCGCGTCATGCACCGCGATGTAGTCGCAGCCCGTTGGGGCCACGGCGAGACCCGCGGCGACGGAGTCGACCCGCGCGGCGCCTCCTTTGCAGACGACGCAGCCAGGCTGATGGAGCCCGTAGTCGGCGAGCAACACGCGGCAGCGACCGACGAGATCGGCCGGCACCACGACCACCAACGCGTCGATCTCAGGAGCTCGGGCGAGGGCCCAGGCGGCGTGGACCAGGATGGGCTGACCACGCAAGGGTCGCAGCTGCTTCGGCTCGCCGCCGAAGCGCTGGCCTCTGCCACCTGCCACGATGATCCCAGCGCAGCGCATGCGGCGTTGTAGCTGCCCACCTCTCGCCTGGCAAGAGCCTGTCGTGACGCTAAAGTGCGTGGTGATGAGCCACGACCCTCCAAAGCAGCTGCCGATCGCCCCTCGCGAAGAAGAGACCGCCAAGGCGGCGTCGGTAGAGCCGCGGGAAGGACGGCGCGAGTACCCGCCGGTGACCGTGACTCAGCTGGTGCGATGGGCCTCGCGCCACGTCGAGAGGCGCTTCTCGCGGGTCTGGGTCGAGGGTGAGATCTCGAACCTCAAGCGGCCGAGCTCGGGTCACCTCTATTTCACGCTCAAGGATCGACACTCGCAGCTCGCCGTGGTGATGTTTCGCAGCGCGGCGCAGCGCCTGCAGGTCGAGGTCGAGCAGGGGCAGAGCTACCGGGTCCACGGCAAGCTGACGATCTACGAGCCTCAGGGGCGCTTTCAGCTCAGCGCCGAGCGCGTCGAGGCCAAAGGCGTTGGCGAGCTGCTCGCCGCGGTCGAGCGGCTGAAGCGCAAGCTCGACGCCGAGGGGCTCTTCGATCCGGCGCAAAAGCAAGCGCTCCCAGCGCTGCCGTGTTCGATCGCCCTTGTCACCTCGCGCACCGGCGCGGCGCTGCGGGATATCCTGCGGGTGCTCGAGACGCGCTGGCCCGTACGGGTCACGCTCTGCCCGGCGAGCGTCCAGGGGCGTGAGGCGCCGCTGGAGCTCTGCGAGGCGATGCGTCGAGCGGACGATCTCGGCGCCGACCTGATCATCGTCGGGCGCGGTGGCGGCAGCCCGGAGGACCTCCAGGCGTTCAACCACGAGCGGGTGGCGCGGACCCTCTTCGCGCTGAAGACGCCGACGATCTCCGCCGTGGGTCATGAGATCGACGTCACGATCGCCGATCTCGTGGCGGATCTGCGGGCGGCGACCCCCTCCGCCGCCGCCGAGCTGGCCGTGCCGGGGCGGCGCGAGCTCGAGCGGCGATGGCAGCGAGCGACCGATCAGCTGGCGCGGGCGGCGTCGCGAAGGATCGAGCGGGCGCGGGACGTCTTGGCTCTTCGGAGCGGCGCGTTGGCGAGCCCGGCCCGCCTGATCGATCGCCGCCGCCAGCTCCTCGACGACCGCAGCGCCGCGCTGCAGCGCGCCCTCGATCGCGCTCTCCGTCGAAGGGCCGGTCGCTTGCAGGCGCTGACGCTGCGCCTCGCCCAGCGAGAACCCTCGGCGACGCTAGCCAGAAAACGAAGTGATCTCGATTTGTTGGTGGCGAAGCTTCGCGCGCGTTGGCAGTCGGCGGTGCAAGCGCGACGTTTGGCGCTGGGGCGCACGGTGGCGTCGTTGTCGGCGCTCAGCCCGCTGGCCGTCCTCGCCCGCGGCTACAGCATTGTGCAAGACGCCGAGGGCGTCGCGCTCCGTGAGGCGGGGCAAACCGAGGTTGGCGCGCGGATCGGCGTGCGGCTGCATCGGGGGCGACTCCAGGCTCGTGTCGAGGCGGTCGAGCCGGCGAGTGGAGATGACAGCTGACGCGAACTCGGCCGGGCCATCATCGAGCGATGGCGTCGCTTGACCTGGCGTTGGGTGGGCGTTAAGAGCACCCCTACACATTCGGGACCGAGCCGGGTGCTGAGCTGCCGAGCCGATGTCGTAGCCGAAGACATGAGCCATACGGGTGGTACGGCGAGCTTTCTGCGCTCTAGAAAGCGGCCGGCAGTGCTGGGACCGGCGACGGGAGGCATGTGTAGGGATGCTCTTGAGACAGCGGTGGGTTGATCCTATGACGCAGGGCAACGATAGCCAGCGGGTCGCGGTGGAGAACTTGCCCGTGTTCATCTACGAACCGCACGAGGCGGCGCGTCGACGGGCAGAGAACGCCTCGTCGAGGGCCGGCTGCGAGCTGCTGATCGCGCGCAGCACAGAGGAGGCCACCGCCGCTCTCGAGGGCGCGCGGCTCTCGGCGCTGCTGCTCGCAGACGGCGAGGCTGCAGTTGAAATTGGTCAGTATGTACGAGAGTTTACATCGATAGATGCGCCGCTGGCGGTGGTCGTCGCTTCCGACGAGACCGACCCTCAGGCGCGCGTGGCGGCCGTCGAGGCAGACACCTACCTTCGCCGCCCGATCACCGCGGCGAGCTTGGAGCTCTTCCTCGGGCTCGCGGCGCAGCTGACCGACCTACGTCGACAGCTGGCCGAAAACAAAGACGCCAACGAAGGCGAGGAGGCCTCGACGCCCGGCTCGGCGGCCCGCCGTCGACCGCTGGCCCGCTCGGGGTTTCATCACTTCGACGACATCAAAGACCTCCTGGTGGTCGAGGTGCGTCGAGCCAAGCGCTACGCCTACCCGCTCTCGGTGCTGCTGGTGCGCCTGGATCCGATCCCGGCGCTCCAGCAGATCGACCGGCCAGACCTCCCTCGCGAGATCACCGCCGGTCTAGCCGTGGCCATCGCGCGGTCGATCCGCGTGATCGATCTGCCCATCCACTACGCCGATGACAGCATCCTCGTCTTTTTGCCGCATACCGACCTCGCCGGTGCCGAGGAGGTCGGGCGGCGCGTCAAGCGGCGGATCAAGCGCATCACCTACCGCGACGACGCGCTGATGTGCCAGCTCACCGCCAGCGTCGGCGTGGCGGGTATCTCCACCGGCGACAACCTCTCCTTCGCCAAGCTGATCAAGAACGCCACCAGCGCGCTTCGAGCGGCCCAGCTCAAAGGTGGCGATCGGGTGATGAAGCGGGTCAACACGCGCTCCACCAGCCAGCGCGGGCCCCTTGACGCGAGCGAGGCCTCTCAGCCGGCCGTCGTCTCCCAGCCCCCAGCCGATGAGCCGAACGCGGTGGCCACCCACGCTGGCGCAGCCGCGCCCCTGCGGCGCCGCCCGCGGGTGGGTGAGCTCGACGTCTCCGTCAACGAGCTGGACGGGACCGGCGAGGTCGACGATGGGCTCGCGGGCGATGAGCGCGGCACCCGTCGAGACGCTGAGCTCGGTGAGACCCGTGACATCGCCGTCGAACCCCAGCGCCTCGACGAGACGACCGACTGACAGCTCGCTTGCGGAGCAGACGCCGTATGCCTGCCCGCAGCCGGCGGCCTTGTTCGCCGGTCAGCTCGGGCTTGAAGGGTTTGGGCTTGTGTGCGGATCTCCAGACCGGATCGGAGGGGCCCGGCGTCATCAGGTTTCCGCCAGCCGGATCGTGGCGCAGGCCGAGGAAATGCGCGAGCTCGTGGGCCAGCACGGGCGGCTTGGCCCGGGCCGTGAGCAGCACATAGCGCCGCCCGCGCCAGGCCCTGTTGCGCCCGCGATAGCGCCAGTGCACACCCATCAGGTCGTAGGTTGGCACGTCGAGGTCACGGACCCGCCGCGTGAGCAGCACGGTCGCCCACGGACCCTTCGGCGCGTGAGCGGCCATCGCGTGACGATGGCCGCGTGTCAGCAGTAGGCAGCGCTTGGGGGTGAAGGTGTCGCGCTCGATGACGAGGCGCACCCCATGAGAGGCGAAGATCGTCCGCGTCGCGGCGAGGTGGCGAGCCAGCCAACGCGCGCTGCGTACCGGCCGTCTCTTTCCCTCGTCTCCCTCGTCTCCCTCGTCTCCCTCGTCTCCCTCGTCTCCCTCGTTGACCGCCTTGGCGCTGCAACGGGCCACACGAACGCGGAGCCTCAGCGTCAGCGTTCGTCTTTTGGCCTTGCGACCCTTCGCGGCGCCGCTGGTGCCGCCGGCCAGCGCGACGCAGGCAGCCAAGACCACGATGGCGGCCGATCGCCACCCGGTCGCCGTTACGAGAGCCGAGCTCCCAGAGCCCGCGAGCGAAAGACGAGACCCAGTCGGCGGACTCCTGCCAGGTCGCCGCCAGGTTCTTGCCCTCGCGACGCGTGTCGAGCGCCGGCTTGTCGGAGAGGCGCTGCGTTTGGTGGTGAACGAGGTGGGCGATGGTAGGGCGGTCAAGACTCTCCTCCGACGTTCGCTGACGGACAGCGAGCGCTCTCAAGAGCTTCCCCGCATGGCCGACGGCGTCGCTGATCTCATACGACGATGACGACGCGTCGTATGAAGAGCCGTCCGTAGCCGAAGAGCCAGACGGGGGGTACGGGGATACGGGGATACGGCGGGGTACACGCGACCTGGAGAGGCAGCACGACGCGCCCTGGCGTGAACTGTCATTATGACCGTTCTCTCCAGAATTTGCCATTATTATCGATTTTTCTTAATGTTGTCGGCATGTGAGTCATTGCAAATCTAACAATCAACATGTTGACACAAGAACGCAGAGCTCTGCTAGAGTAATCCTGATGTCAGATCTAGACAAGATTATAAAGCGCCGTGCACTCGAGTCATACCACAAGCTTGGCCCTATAATCGCCGATCTACCTAAAGATAGTATTTCGAGGGCAAAGATATCTGGCGTCTTAGCGATGGAACGCGCAGCGAAAATGGCAAGCATTGTCGAGCGATCGAAAAGTACGATCGCCCACCTCTTCAGGCACGTGCCCCCCGAGCTAGACCAGCTGATCCCCCGCGGCCAGGCCATGTGGATCGCCGACGTCCGCCTCGGCGAGCTCCTGGCCCAACCCAAGATCACCGAGCACCGCCGCGCCCTGCACGCCGAAGCCAAGACCCTCCGCGACCTCGCCATCCGCGTCCTCGACGCCCTCGGTGCCACGGACCCCCAGATCCAAGCCAGCCTCGCCGACCTCCGCCGCGGCCGCGGCCGCCGAGACCGCGCCAACGACCTCCTCCGCCTCTACCACCTCCTCGACCAACAGCGCGAGCGCATCGAAGCCAGCGAGCTCCTCCCCCCCGGCACCCTCGAGCGCATCAACGAGATCACCCCCCAGCTGCTGATCACCCGCGACACCTCCGCCGTGAAGAAAGCGCGCGAGATGAGAAACCGCGCCTTCAGCTACCTGCGCCAAGCGATGCACCTCGCGCGGGTGCATGTGCGCTGCGTGATGGACCTGGGTCTGGTCGACAAAGAGCAGCTACCGAGCCTGGCGGGGCGCTAGAGCGCAGACCACCTTCCCTCCCGTCGCGGCGCTGGTCTGCGAAATCACGCCGGTTGTCGCTCGTCGGTTGCTTGCTACCAGCAGGCGCCCTTCTCGCTCCTACGCCGTGATGTCGCATCCTTCGCGCAGCTCGGTCCGGTAAGCTGATC
>PDPC01000166.1 GCA_002747355.1 Pseudomonadota bacterium
CCGCGGGGCAACAGCGTTATCTGGCGGCGCGCGAGCGCATCGCCGACCTGCGGGTGACGAAGTGTCGCGTCACCGGCGTCCGCACGGCGTCCCCGCAGAGGGCCACCGTGGTGCTCAGCGTCGCCTGGTTCCGGCTCTCCCGCGGCAAGGTGCGTCGAAGCGTCGTCGAGCAGGATTGGCGCCTGAAGGGGACCCAGTGGCGCGTGGTTCGGCAGGCGGTGGTGCGCGGCGCGATGCTGCCGATCTTCCCCAACCCCGCGGCCGCGACCTCCTTGAAGTCGTCGCTCGAGCGTCGCCCCTCTCAGATCTAGTCGCAGCCTGTTGATCTCGTGATGTCCTGAGGGTTTGGGGGCGGGTTTGGGGTCGGCTATCAGCCTGCCTCGGTACGTCTAACGCCCAAGCGTGAACGAATTGCCAACAGCGGCGCGTTCCTTTAGAATTCAAGGGTTTTGAGTGGCGTGCGGACGCTTCGTCGATCAGGCTCGCCGCCGTATGCGGGCTCGCAGCAGGATCGTAAACCTCGAGGCGCGCCGCCTGAAGGAGAGTCGTTGAGCCGCCTCGAGCCGTTTAGCAGCGGGATTGTCCCGCGCCACGACCTAGAGACTCCCGAGTTCGTGCAACGCGGGAAGGTGCTCGTCGTGCAGCGGCAGTTCCAGGAGGCAGTCAAGGTCTGCCGCCTAGGACTGCTGGGCCATCCGGCGTGCGTCGAGGGGCGGCTGGTGCTGGGCATGGCCTTGATGGCCCTCGGGCGCCACGAGGAGGTCGTGGCGGAGATGCGCGTCACGCTAGAGCTCGACGGCGAGAACCCGATGGGGCATCTGCTGCGTGGGGAGGCGCTGCTCGGCAAGGGAGACCTCCAGGTCGCCTATGACGCTCTGCTCAGGGCTCACGATCTCGACCCGCTCAACGAGAAGGTGCGCCGGCTGCTGATCGAGGTTGAGGAGCGCATCGATCCCGAGGCCGACGAGCCCGATCGACCGCGGACCTCGACCAAGGTCTACCCAGCCCCTGCGGCGCGCAAGCTGCCCGACCCCCGCGATCGCTCTCTCTCCGGGGTCTCTGGCGTCTCCGGGGTCTCTGGCGTCTCCGGGGTCTCTGGCGTCTCCGGGGTCTCTGGCGTCTCCAGGGTCTCTGGCGTCTCTGGGCTCTCCGAGCGCTTTGAGCCCTCTGAGCTCTCCGAGCTCTCGGTGCGAGCCGAGATCGAAGAAGACGCGATCCGCTCGTCGACAGAAGACGCTTCGGCCGCGATCGTCGATCGCGAGACCGTCGACGGCGTCGCCGCGGCCCCTCGGCCGGCGTTCGACGAGGAGGACGACGAGGAGGACGACGAGGAGACCGCCGTCTCCGATGACTGGGGCGACGTCGAGCGAGAAGAGCCCGCCGTGGTGTCGCCGCGGCGCTATGACGGGCAAGAGGACGCTCCAGATCCCTATCTCGAGGCCGGCGCGACCGAGGATCTCGCGCCACAGTTCGTCGATCGCGAGTACAGCGACCAGGCCTACGGTGCTCACGATCCTCAGCGTGCTCAGGCTCAAGCCGATCGCGCTCGCGACGAGGACGACGAGCTGCCTGACGAGGACGAGGACGAGAGCTTCACGACCGCCCACTGGCTGCCCCCGCAGCGCTTCGGCAAGCGGAGGGCGAGAGCGACCGGCGTCGACACGGAGGTCGAGGAGCCTCACGTTCGAGCCACAGAACGCCGCGATCGTGAGTCGCGGGGCGCCGACGAGAGCGTCGCCCAGCCCTTCGACGAATCGGAGACGCGGGAGTCCTCGGTCGAGATCAGCGGTCTCCCCTTCAGGGTGACCAGCGCCTCGGGGATCGTGCTCGACGAGTTCGATGATCCCGAAGAGGGGGACTCTACCGAGGTCAACTACGACGCCCCACCGCCCTCCACGCTCTTTGGTGACGACGACGAGGTCGACACGCCGAACGAGAAGGAGGCCCTCCCCTCCTCCCAAGGGTTCGACCGTGATGACGAGCCCGATGGGCTCCTCGGCTCCTTCGCTTCGGCAGGCGAGGGCAGCGAGTCGGCGCCGGGGGCCTTGGGCTTTGGAGATGGCGACGATCCGACCGAGATGCAGGACGTCGAGAGTTGGGATGTCGGTGAGCCTCGACGCTTCAGTGAGCCCACCGCGGCGGTCGTGCTCCCTGAGGCCGATCGGGGAGCGCCGGCGCTGGAGAGGGGGCCAGAGAACGAGGAGCCTGCCGACGGCGACGTCTTACTCCAGAAGGTCACGACCGGCACCGAGGTGCTCTCGGAGGATGAGCTGGCCGAACACGACGGAGCGACGCCGCAGACCCCGATGCCGCATGCCCCCCAGCTCCAGCCGCGGACGCCGAGCCCCGCCCCCCAGCGAAACGAGCAGCGAGAGGAGCGCCCCAACACCCTCGCGCTCGACGACGACGAGGGGAGCGAGCGAGAGGTGAGTCGCCCCAACACGCTAGTCCTCGATTCGGCGCAGCGCCGTGAAGCTGCGCGGGTCTCAGCGCTGATCGACCAACCAGCGAGCGAGCTCGAGGAGCCCTCCAACGACCCAGACGACCAGCAGCTGCCGGCGGTGGGTCCGCTGGTGCGAAGAAGCTTCAACGGCGCCCTGGGGGCTGAGTTCTCGGTGCCCAGCTCTTCAGGGGTGGAGGTGCTCTCGGAGATCAGCGTCGAGGTCGAGCCGCTGCACGCCCATGAGTCCGGTGTCGTCTCCGATCCCGATGGCACGTCGGAGCTCTCGCTCGACGCGATCGAGCTGCTCCCCGATGCCGCTCTGATGCCGCCGCACCGGCCACAGATGCCGCCGCTACCCGAGCCGTCGCAGGAGGTCGGCTTGCCTCTGCCGGGGCTGGGCCGCGGTGACGGCGCGGCGTTGCCCCCGAACTTGCCGGCGCTCCCCGCCGACGCGGCCGCGGACGCCCTCGACGTGCCCTTCGAGATGGACGAGCACGAGGAGGACAGCGAAGACTCGGATCTCGAGACGCGGGTCAACTTCGACGGGGTGGTTGGTCGGAGCGAGGGCGCGCCCCCCGACCTGGGAGCGTCGCCAAAGGTCATCGACGCGCCGTCGCCCTTCGAGTCCTATGAGACGGCAGCGCCGGGGCACGGCTTTAAGCCTCCGCCAGGCCTCTCGCGTCCCGGTGACGCGCCGCCGAACCTCGACGAGGCGCCCTACGGCGACCCCGAG
>PDPC01000167.1 GCA_002747355.1 Pseudomonadota bacterium
CAACACACCAGCATCAGCCTGCCTACAGCCTTTGCGCCACACGTCCGCGCGCACTGGTCGACTTGAGCGTAGCGAATCAAGCTCCTAGAGCGCTGATCAGCTTACCGGACCGAGCTGCGCGAAGGATGCGGCATCACGGCGTAGGAGCGAGGAGGGCGTGCCGGTAGCAAGCAACCGACGCGCGACAACCGCTGTGATGTCGCGGAGCAGCGCGGCGACGGGAGGTAAGTTGGTCAGCGCTCGAGATCAACAGGCTGCTCGCAGAGAGGGCGTTGCTGGGTCCAGGGCATCGCCCACTCCGGGTGGACGGCGTGACCTACCCGCGCCAGGTTCTCAGGGCGGTGTGGATGCGCTCAGCGGGGGGGGTGAGATCGGGCACGAACGACGTGCCCGTCATCTGCTCGTAGATCTCGATGTAGCGGCGGGCGGCCTCGATACGGAGCTCGTCTGACATCGGCGGCGGCGGACCGTCGCCGACGTAGCCCTCCTTGGCGAAGCTCCGGCGCACGAACTCTTTGTCGAGGGCGCGGGGGTCTTCGCCAGCGCTCATCGCCTCTTCATAGCCGTCGGCGTACCAGTATCGGGACGAGTCGGGGGTGTGAACCTCGTCGATCAAGACCAGCTCCCCCCCCTTCCCTGTCTGCGGATCGACGCGGCGACCGAACTCGTATTTGGTGTCGACGAGGATCAGGCCACGCTGGGCAGCCAGCTCTTGACCCAGCGCGAAGACCGCCAGCGCGCGCTCGGCCAGCACGTCGAACTCCTCGGCGCTGGCGAGCCCCTGGGCGATGATCTCATCCCGCGAGATCGGGACGTCATGCTCGCCGGCGGCGCCCTTCGTCGTCGGCGTGACCAAGGGCTGCGGCAGGCGCTCGTGCTTGCGCAGCCCATCGGGGAGCGTGTGACCACAGTAGACCCGCTCGCCCGCGGCGTAGTGGGTCCAGATCGCCGTCTTGGTGCTGCCCGTGAGATAGCCGCGCACGATCATCTCGATCGCGTAGGGCTTGCACTCGTGGCCGACGGTCACCACCGGGTCTGGGACGCCGACCAGATGATTCGCGCAGGTCTCGCGCGTCACCTCGAGCCAGAAGGCGCCGATGCCGTTGAGCACCTGGCCCTTGAAGGGGATCGTCCCCAGGATGTGATCGAAGGCGCTGATCCGGTCGGTGACGACGATCGCCCGCTGCGCCTCGCGACCGCCCCCGGCAGGAAACACGTAGCAGTCGCGGACCTTGCCACGGTAGCGCGTCGCGCCGAGGTCGTCGAAGTCGGTCTGCTCGAGGGTCAGCTCGAGCCCTCGTCTCAGCGCCGCGTCATCGATCATGGGCGCTGTGTCGTCTGGAAGATGCGATCGAAGATCATGTTCACGTGACGCAGGTGATGGTCGACGTCGAAGCAGGCCGACAGCTCCTTGGCAGAGAGCCGGCTCATGATCTCTTCATCCTCGCCGAGCAGCCGCTCGAACTCGCCACGCTGCTCTTGTGCGGCCATCGCCGCCTTCTGCACCAGCTCGTAGGCGCGCTGCCGGCCGAGGCCCTTGCGCACCAGCGAGAGCATCACCGCCTCGCTGTAGATCAGCCCGCCGGAGAGCGAGAGGTTATGCGCCATCTGCTCGCGCACGATCACCAGGCCGTCCATCACGCCGGTCATACGGTGAAGCATGAAGTCGACCAGCGAGGTCGCGTCGGGGGCGATCACCCGCTCGACCGAGGAGTGGGAGATGTCGCGCTCATGCCAGAGCGCCACGTTCTCCAGCGCGCATTGGGCGTGGGAACGCACCAGCCGCGCCAGGCCGCAGACGTTCTCGCTGAGGATCGGGTTGCGTTTGTGGGGCATCGCGCTCGAGCCCTTCTGCCCCCTGCCGAAGGCCTCGCGCGCCTCGCCAACCTCTGTGCGCTGCCAGTGGCGCACCTGGACGGCCATCTTCTCGAGGGTCGCGGCCATCTGCGCCAGCACGCAGAAGAACTGCGCGTGGCGGTCGCGGGGCACGACCTGCGTCGCGCAGGTCTCGGGCTCGAGCCCGAGGGACTTCAGGGCTGCGGCCTCGATGGACGGCGTGATGTTGGTGTAGATACCCACGGCCCCGGAGATCTTGCCATGGGAGAGCTCCCGTACGGCCTTGGCCAGCCGCCCACGGTGGCGCAGCATCTCCGCATAGTAGCCGCCGAAGACGAGCCCCACCGACGTCGGCTCGGCGTGGATCCCGTGGGTCCGGCCGATCATTGGGACGTCCTTGGTCTCGCGCGCGCGCCGCTCGAGGACCTCGAGCATCGAGTCGACGCGACCGAGCAGGATCAGGCCAGCCTGTTTCAGCTGGAGCGCGAAGGCCGTGTCGAGCACGTCGGAGGAGGTCAGCCCAAGATGCAGCCAGCGGGCAGGCTCGCCCGCCTGCTGCTCGATATGCGTCAAGAAGGCGATCACGTCGTGTCGCACCTTGACCTCGATCTCGAGGATCCGCTCTGGGTCGATGGAGGCGTTCAGCCGCACCTTGTCGGCGGTCCCCGCCGGGACGAGATCGCCCTCCATCTCCATCGCTCGACAGACGGCAAGCTCGACCTCTAGCCAGGTCTCATAGCGCGTACGGTCACTCCAGAGCACACGCATGTCATGGCGTGTATAGCGATCGATCATCTGGTCTCACCCCTCACTCCCAAGAGGGGTCACCGCAACAGCGGTAACCCGTGTTGGCGCCGCCGGAGCCGCGGGCCACGCAGCTGGCGTGCCCCTGGGCTGCGGCGTAGTGGCCACCCATCGCCTGCCCGCTCTCGACCCACTCGGAGACGTTCCCGCTGAGGTCATAGACGCCCCAGCGCGAGCGGCAGCGCCGCTTGCTCCCCGCAGGCAAGACCTTCTTGCTGCCGGTGTTGCAGCGGGTCGCGTCGTACTTGCGTCCATAGGGAAAGAGCCCAGCACAGGCGCGCATCCACTCCCGCGCCGAGCAGAGGCGCAAGCCCCTGGCGCGACATTTCGCGCGAGCGCTGGCCAGCGAGATCCCCCGTCGTGGCACGCGACCACGCCCCGGCGCCTCATAGCGATCGATGCAGTAGCCTTCCGATCCCTTGCGCTTGATGTGGACCATCCCGCGATAGCATTTATTCGAGCTGGCGACCTGCGCTGGATTTGTCTTTGGGTCCTTCGCCGGATCCGTCTTCAGGTCCGTCGCC
>PDPC01000163.1 GCA_002747355.1 Pseudomonadota bacterium
GTTCCGACTCCGGCTGTTCCGACTCCGGCTGTTCCGACTCCGGCTGTTCCGACTCCAGCTGCTCCGACTCCAGCTGTTCCGACTCCAGCTGTTTTGACTCCTGCTGTTCCGACTCCAGCTGTTCCGACTCCAGCTGTTCCGCCGACTCCAGCCGATCCGCCGACTCCAGCTGTTCCGACGCCAGCTCTTCCGACGCCAGCTGTCCCGACTCCAGCTGTTCCGCCGACTCCAGCCGATCCGCCGACTCCAGCCATTCCGCCGACTCCAGCCATTCCGCCGACTCCAGCCGATCCGCCAACTCCAGCCGATCCGCCAACTCCAACCGATCCAGCTGGTGTGGCTCGCCACCGACGAGCTCGCGGCGATCGGCCACGCGATCCCTGTCGGGGCGCGCGGTGGTCGGTCGAGCGAAGGACGGCACGGACGCCTCCTCGATCAGGTCGTCGAAGGCGTCTTCGTCCGGGGACCGGCCGCCCCCCCCCACGGACTGCTCAGCGCTCAGGCCCCGCTCCGCCTCGGCGGCGTCGCCTACGCCAGAGGCCCGCGCCTCTGCGGGCGCCTTTTTCCCCAGATCCCGATCGCGCGAGCTGTCGAGAGCGTCTGCGTTGTCAGCGAGGGGCTCGATGCTCTTGGGCTTCGCTCTTCCACGGGCGGCGTGTCTCGCAGAGCGCGCCCTGAGCTGGGCGAGGAAGCCCTGCGGCTCGGCGAGGATCTCACCTTCTTCCGCTGCGTCAACCTTCGATGCCTCGATGTCGAGCGCCTCTTCGACTTGGTCCTCGCTGACAACCTGGGTCTCCAGCTCGCCCCTGGCGCGGCCCGCTGATGCAGGGGAGACCATGGGGGGCTCCGAGAGAGGCGTCCAGCCCTCGTGCTCGTTGGTCAGGCGGCGATTCTGCCTCGGGTCGGGACCGTTGCAGGTCTCGGGGTCGTCGCTCACGCCGAGCTCGTCTTTTCGCTCGCCGTCCTCCGCGGGCATGGTCTGGCGCAGCATCAGCGCGGTCGGGGCGTCCTCTTCGTCTAGGCCCGCGTCCCCTTCTTCAGCCCGTTCATCGTCTTCGGCGTCGGCTGCGCTGTTAGCCTCAAGCTGACCCGCCTGACCCGCCTGACCCGCCTGACTCGCCTGGTCGGCCTCATCCGCCTGGTCGGCCTCATCGAGGTGCTCGTCGAGGAGCGCGGCCAGCCCGTCTCGAGCCTCCACCCTCGCCAGAGACGCCTCTTTGGGCTCAGAGGCAGCCGAGTCGGAATGGCGCGGTGCGCGGAAGAGGTCGTCGCTGGGCTCCTGCCCAGGAAAGGGCTCATCGAAGGCGAGCTCGTCCGACGCTGCCCCAAGCAACGCCTCTTCGTGCCGCAGGGAGTCTTCTTCACGCGAGAGGTCTGCTGCCAACATCCGTGGCAACCCAACCACATCGGCAACGAAGCGCGCGACCCGCAGCCGGCTAGCGCGTAGCCCAGCGTCACCGATGAAGCGGTCGAGCTCATCGAGCATCACCTCCGCCGAGGGGTGCCGGTCCTCGGGGTAGCGCTCGAGCGCGCGCATCACGATCAGCTCCAGGTCGGCCGGGTATCCGCGGTGGATGAAGGTCGGCGGCGCGATCGGCTGGCTGAGCGAATGGCGAAGGGTCGCCAGGTCCAACCCGCGAAGCAGCCGCTGGCCTAGGGTCAGCTCATAGAGCACGACCCCAACGCTGTAGACGTCGGCTCGGGCGTCGGCGACATCGGCGGTGAGCACCTCGGGGGCCATATAGGCGAGCTTGTTGGGTTGGGGCTCTTCACCGAGGCCCATCAACAACGTCTCCTCGGCGCGGGTCGTGGCGAAGTCCGTCAGGCAGGCCACCCCGTCGATCGACACCAAGACGTTGGTCGGTGACACGCCGCGGTGCACCAGCGGGGCGCGCTGGCCGGCGGGGTCGAGCAGGCGATGCGCATGACGCAACCCCTCGAGCAGCTGACAGACGATCGAGAGCACGACGTCTAGTGGAATCGGTCGCCCTGCCTGAGTCGCCGCCTCGCCCAGGCCGCGGAGATCGCAGCCGACGACGCGTTCCATCGCCAGGTAGGGACAACCGTCCTCCTCCTGACCAACGTCGAGCAAGCGGACCACCCCAGGGTGGCTGAGCATCGCCGCCCGCTGAGCGTCCTGCCAGAAGATCTCACGAGCCCGCTGCGCTTCAGGAGGGGCCAGGGCGGGCAAGCGTTTGTAGGCGACCACCCGCTCGGCGCCATCCAAGCCCTGCAGCGCCTCATGGACCTCGCCGAGGCGACCGGCCCCGAGCTCGCGACGCAGGATGTAGCGTTGTGCATACCGACTGGAGCGGCCCATCAGCTGTCCTCCGCCCGCGGGCGACGACGGCCAAGCATACGTCGCACCAACGCGACCACCCCCCGGCTCAGCGCGCCGCGGTCGTAGCCGCCCTCCAGGGCGACGATCAACCGGCCGCCGCAGCGCACATCAGCCCACTCGCAGAGGCGCGCGCAGATCTCGTCGTAGCCCTCGTCGTCGAGAGAGGTGTCGCAGAGGGGGTCGTCGATGTGAGCGTCGAAGCCGGCCGACACCAGCAGCAGCTCCGGAGCGAAGCGCGCAAGCGTCGGCCCGATCACGCCATCGAAGGCCTCCAGGAAGCAGCGTTGGTCGGCACCCGATGGTAGCGGCAGGTTCACTGTCGCCCCCTCGGCGCCCGCCCCGCCGCGCTCGCTGGCCGCCCCCGTCCCCGGGTAAACCCCAGGACCATACCGGTGGATCGAGATGAAGAGCAGCTTTGGATCGGCCCAGAACAGCTGCTGCGTGCCGTCGCCATGGTGAACGTCGAAGTCGACGATGGCCACCCGCGCCCCGCGGCTGCGCGCCTCGGCGGCCGCCACCGCGACGTTGTTGAGCAGGCAGAAGCCCTTCCCCCGGCGCGCCTCCGCGTGGTGCCCCGGGGGGCGCACCAGGGCCAGCCCCTGAGAGGTCGCGCCGTCAAGAACCGCGCGGCTCAGCGCCAGCGTCCCCCCCGCGGCGCGTGCGGCGAGCTCCACGCTCGGCGCGACGTAGTAGGTATCCGCGTTGAGAAACCCTGCCCGCCCGGCGATCTCGTTTTGCAAAAAGGCGAGGTAATCTTCGCCGTGAACTCGCACCAGCGCCTCATCGGCCGCGATCAC
>PDPC01000134.1 GCA_002747355.1 Pseudomonadota bacterium
GGGAGGCATGTGTAGGGGCGCTCTAGGGGCACTTCGAATCGTCGAGGTGACAGTCGTGGGAGCAGGTCGCGACGGCGCAGGGCAGCCCCGACTTGCCGTCACACTCCTCAACCCCGGGGGGGCCGTTCTTGATGCCGTCGCCGCAGTAGGTGGCGCAGCCGTTCGCCTTGATCTTGCAATCGGCGGTGCAGGTCGGGGTGCCGCTCGTGTCGTGGCACTTCGCTACGTCGGTGCCGTCGCATTGCTCGGCCCCACCAGGGCCGTTGACCTGGTAGTCGCCGCAAAACCCGCTGATGCAGGTGCGGTCGAGCGGCAGGCAGTCGGGGCCGCAGATGGTCTTGCCTGGCCCATAGCAGGGCACCAGACCATCTTGCCCGTCGCACGCCTCGACCCCGGGGGGGCCATTCTTGATGCCGTCGCCGCAGTAGGCGGTGCAGCCGTTCGCCTTGATGGTGCACTGCGGCGAGCAGGAGAGCACGCCGGTGCCGTTGTGGCAGGGCGCGTGAAACTGCGGCCCGTCGCAGCGCTCGGGGCCGTTGAGGATCTCGTCGCCGCAGAACTCATCGCAGTTGTTGAGGTTGAGGGTGCATTCCTTGGTGCACGCGACGCTGCCCTTGTAGCAGGCGTTGGCCGGCACGTTGCCAGGCTCGCATTGCTCCTTGGGGGGGGTGATCGTTCCATCGCCGCAGAAGGCCTCGCATTGCGACATATCGGCGGTGCAGTCGGGCCGACAGGTGACCTCGCCCTTGACACAGATGATCGCGAACTCCTTGCCATCGCATTGCTCGTCTCCGTTGACCTCGCCGTCGCCGCAGTACTCCTTGCACGAGCCGGGGGGCATCGTGCAGTTGGCCTGACAGATCAGCTGGCCTTTATGGCACTTCGGCAGCCGAAACTGCACGACGTCGATCAGCTGGCCGGTGGAGTCCTTACTCTTGAGATCGCAGTCCTCCCCAGGGTCGATCACGCCGTTACCGCAGACGAGGGTGATGTCGGGCTGCGCAGGTGAGTCGAGCTCGCATCCGCAAAGCCCCAGGATGATCGCAGTGGCGATTGTTAGCTGTCTAAAATCCAAGGCTTAGCCTCTCTTGACATCTTCTTGGGAGGCTGCGATCCTCACGCCGCCTCACCGTCGGGAGGTTCGTCCTAGTGCCCACGATAGCGCAGGAGGGACCAACATGTCGCTGTTGATTCGCGGAGGGCGGGTGATCGACCCCGCCAACGGCGTCGATCGCATGGCCGACGTCTTGGTTGAAGAGGGGCGCGTCTCTCGCGTCGACAGCGGTATCCCCGGCGCGCAGCAGGTCATCGACGCCAACGACAAGCTCGTCTTGCCGGGGCTCTGCGATCTCCACGCGCGCTTTGGTGAGCCTGGCCTCGAGTACAAAGAAGACCTCGCCTCCGGCAGCGCGGCGGCCGTAGCTGGTGGCTTCACCACCGTCTGCGTCTCCCCCGCGACCGAGCCAATCAACGACCGGCGGAGCGTCACAGAGCACATCGTCAACGGCGCGGCGGCGCGTGCGCTCTGTCGCGTTCTCCCCGTCGGTGCGCTGACTGTGGGGTTCGAGGGGACGACGCTCTGCGAGCTGGCCGATATGAAAGAGGCGGGCATCGTCGCTGTCGGCGACGACTGTCGCACCATCGCCGACGCCGGGCTGATGCGGCGCGCCCTCGAGTACGCGTCGACCTTCGACCTCTGCGTGCTGGCCCACTGTGAAGACCGCGCCCTGGCGGCGGGGGGACAGATGCACGAGGGGACGGTGTCGACCCGCTGCGGGATCCCGGCCCAGCCAGCTCAAGCGGAGTCCGCCATCGTCGCTCGTGACCTCGAGCTCGTTGAGCTCACGGGAGCGCGCTACCACCTCCAGCACATCTCCACCGCGCAGTCGGTCGAGTACATGCGTCGCGCCAAGAGGCGCGGGCTGCCGGTGAGCTGCGAGGTCTCCGCGCTCCACCTCCGTCTGCACGACGAGGCTTGCAAGCGCTACGACAGCCGGACCAAGCTGCGGCCACCGCTGCGCAGCGCCGAGCACGTCGAGGCCCTCGAGCAGGGCCTGGCCGATGGCACCATCGACGCGATCGTCAGCGACCACCTCCCGCAGACGTCGCTGGAGAAGGAGCTCGAGTACGGTCTTTCCGCCTTCGGCGCGTCGAGCCTGGAGACGACCCTGCCGCTGGTCCTCGATCTTTGGCGGGCCGATCTGATCAGCCTCGACCGAGCCGTGGCGTGCTTGTCGGCCAACCCCGCCGCGCTGCTCGGCTTGGAGGCAGGCTCCCTGAGCGTCGGGGCCGCCGCCGATCTCATCGTGGTCGATCCGGAGCTGCGCTGGGTCGTCGAGGGCGCGGCCTTACACTCCAGGTCTCCCTACACGCCGCTCGAGGGCGAAAAGCTCAGGGGCGCCGTGGTGACCACCCTCGTCGGCGGTCGCGTGGTCTATGAGCGAGCTGCCGACTGAGCTCGACCCCCTCGCGACCGAGGTCGCCGACCCGGGGCGCCGACTGATCGACGCCGTGGGCGCCCGCTATGGGGACGGCGCCTACGCCGAGGAGATCCGCGCGGCCCGGGAGCAGTTCGACGCGCTCCGCGGTCGGGTCTTCGACGACGACGCGATCTATCTGCAGCACATGGCGCTCTTTCTCGAGTGGTACGTGCTGGAGCGGGCGCTGAACAGCGAAGGGCGACCGCCGCTCCACGTCGCCCTCTGTGCTGGAGCGATCGCGAGCGAAGATCGCCCTCTCGCCGAGGCGCTCGCGCGAAGCCACCGCAGCGCCTTCGAGGTGGTGCGCAACGGCGACGAGGGGCTGCGGCTCTACGACCTGATCGGCGACAGCTTCTGGTATGTGCCCCTCAAACAAGCGATCGTCGGGGTCGTGCGAGGGGAGATCGTCGAGGCGCGCCTCTACGTCTGGGAGGGGAGCGTGCGCCTCGGACCGCATGTCTTCTACCATCCGCGCACGGCCCACGACATGATCCATCAGATCGTGCGCCAGCGTGCGGCGGCGGGGACGCTCGATAGCGGGCTGGTCTTCGAGCTGGCGGGGATGCGGCTGCGCCACAGCCGCTTTCGCAACATCGCCATCGACCGCATCTATCGCGACGGTTAGCCCAAAAAAGTGGTAAGACGATCGCGATGGAACAGTCGCTCTGGCCTGATCTCGACAATCAGCGTGTGCTGCTGGCGGTCTCCGGCGGCATCGCCGCCTACAAGGCCGCCGAGATCTGTCGGCTGCTCAACCGCTGCGGGGCCAAGGTCCAGGTGCTGATGACCCGCGCGGCGCAGAAGTTCGTCGGCGAGGCGACCTTCGCGGCGCTCTCCGGGATTGGGGTGGGGACCAGCCTCTGGGACGCGCAGCAGGAGGCGACGATCGGACATATCGACGCCGCAGATCACGCCGACCTGCTGGTCCTCGCGCCGTGCACCGCCAACCTCCTTGCGAGCATGGCCCACGGCCTGGCCCACGACATGGTGACCACGGTGTACCTCGCCTTCGCCGGCCCGGTGCTGGTGGCCCCGGCGATGAACGTCCAGATGTGGGCGCATCCGGCTACGCAGCATAACGCCGAGCTGTTGCGGGAGCGGGGCAACCGCTTCGTCGGCCCCGAGCAAGGCGAGATGGCCTGCGGTCACGTGGGGGCAGGGCGGATGGCCGAGCCCCAGGAGGTGCTCCAGGCCGCCGGCGCCTGCCTCGCGCCCCAGGACCTCCGCGGTCGACGGCTGCTCGTCACCGCTGGCGGGACTCGGGAGGCGATCGACCCCGTGCGCTTCGTGGCCAACCGCTCGACAGGCAAGATGGGCTTCGCCATCGCCGCCGAGGCCGCGGCCCGGGGCGCCGAGGTCACGCTGATCGCGGGCCCGACTCATCTGCCAGAGCCGTGGAGCGTGGAGATGGTGCGGGTCGGCAGCGCCGCCGAGATGGGCAACACAGTCGACGCCCACCTCGAGGGAAAAGACGCGATCGTGATGGCCGCCGCCGTGGCCGACTTCACCGTGGCCCAGGTCGCCGCGGAGAAGCTGAAGAAGGAATCTCTCGGAGACCGCTTGACCCTCGAGCTCGTGCGGACCCGCGATATCTTGGCCAGCCTCGGTGAGCGCTTCGCCGGTGACGACCGGGCGCCGTTGCTCGTGGGGTTCGCCGCCGAGACGGCCCCTGACCCAGCGACCCTCGCGGACCTGGCCGAGGCGAAGCTGGCGCGCAAGCGCTGCGACCTGCTGGTGGCCAACGACGTGTCGGCCAACGACGCCGGCTTCGCCAGCGACACCAACCGGGTCGTGCTCTTCGAGCAGGGCCGCCCCCCCCAGGAGGTGCCGCTGGCCAAGAAGCGTCGGGTCGCGGGGAGGATCCTGGCCCGCGTCGCCGAGCGCCTCGACGGGCGCTCCAGCGCGGCGACGGAGCCGGTCGCATGACCGAAGACGAGCGGCGCGAGGAGCTCGCGGCGCTGGTCGGCACCTTCGCCGAGCATCTGCGGCGGGGGTCGCGGCGCGGCCTACGTTGGGTCTCCGCCGGCCCGAGCCCCCGGGTGCTCGACGATGAGGCCGGCGCAGCGCTGGCGGCGTCGCCCGAGGCCCCCGCGGTCGAGGCCGAGGTCGCGCAGCCCGAGCGCGCGATCGGGCGCTCTCTCGCGCCCCCCATCGGCGCCAACCCCGAGGCGCTGCGCGCCGTTCGCGAGCAGCTCGGCGATTGTCAACGCTGCCGTCTCGCCGGTGGGCGACAGCACCTGGTTTTCGGCGCAGGGAGCGCGGAGGCCGACCTGATGATCGTCGGCGAGGCCCCCGGGCGTGACGAGGATCGTCTCGGCGAGCCCTTCGTCGGCGCCGCCGGTCAGCTCCTGACCAAGATGCTCGCGGCGATGGGGCTCGAGCGCGGCGACGTCTACATCACCAACATCCTCAAGTGCCGCCCGCCGCAGAACCGCAACCCGGAGCCCGAGGAGGTCGAGGCCTGCGAGCCCTTCTTGCGCAAGCAGATCGACGCCATCGGGCCGCGGATCCTCCTCGCCATGGGCAACTTCGCCGCCAAGACGCTGCTGCGCACCACCACCGGGATCACGCGCCTGCGAGGGACCTTCTACGCCTATCACGGCATCCCGGTGATGCCGACGTTCCACCCCGCCTACCTGCTGCGCAACGCCGACGGCAAGCGGCCCGCCTGGAAAGACCTGCAGGCGGTGATGGCCGAGATGGATCGTCTGGGGCTCTATCGCCGTCGAGACCGATGACGCGCGCGCGGCTCACGCTGGTAGCGCTCGCTGGGTTCGTCGTCGGCTGCGGGGCTGGGGCGCAGCAGCTCCTCGACCGTGGCCAGTACCAGGAGGTGCTGCGGCGAGTGCGGCCGGTCGGCGCGCTGGCCTACCGGCTGCGCAGCGAGGCCTACATCGGGCTCGGGAAGCTCGCCGAGGCGCGTCGCGCCCTGCGTCTGGCGCGAGCGCTCGATCCCGACGACGTGCGGATCGTGCGCCTGGCCGCGCGACTCGAGCTGGAGGCCGGCGCCGCCGGAGCTGCCCTCGAGGCCCTGCGCCGCGCCTTCGCGCTCTCCCGACGGCAGCCGAGGCGGACGCGATGGCTCTACGCTTCCCTGCTGAGGCGCCGGGCGACGCTCCGCAGCGATCCGGCGCGGAGGATCGGCGATCGGGTGGCCGCCAAGACCGACCTGGCTCTCGCGCAGAGGGTCGCGCAGAAGCTCGGGCAGAAGCTCGCGCCCTCTGCGGCGGCCCGCGTCAGGGCGGCGCTGCGTCGGATCCGACGATGCGGGGGCCCACCGGCGAAGCTCCCCCTGCGACAGCTCACGAGCCCGCCGCGGTGCACCGTCGACGACGCGGCGCAGCGTCTGCTGCGTCTGCGACGCCTCGACCTGCTCGTGGCCTGCGCAGGGGCCCAGACCGCGCTGGCGCTCGAGCGCGCGGGCTGTCGCCACCACGCGCTCTCGGTCTGGCGGGCGCTGCGACGAGAGCAGCCCAGCGATGGGCGCTGGCCCCTGCAGGTCGGTCGTGTGCTCCTCGGTCTGCGAGGCAGGGCGGGCGGGGCGCGGATCGCCTTCGAAGCCCATGTTTTTTTCGCGACGAGCGCGGGTCGTGGGCGCGCCGCGCTGCGCGTCGGCGAGGTGGAGCGGCTCGCCGGTCGGCGGCGACACGCGGCGGCCTGGGCGGTGAAAGCGTTGAGCCTGAGCCTCTGCGACGCCGACCGGCTGGCGGCGTTGAAGCTGCTGGCGCGCCTCGGCGACGTCTCCTTGCTGCGAGAGGCGGCGCGAGCCGCGCGAGCGTCCTCGGCGGCGCTGGGCCCGGCGATCGACGGGCTGCTTCGCTCCGCTAATGCGCCTCGCCAAAGACCTGGGCGCTGAAGACCTCGATCTGGGTCTGGGCGTCGCGCCAGGTGTCGCGCGGCAGCCCCGCCTTCTGGCAGGTGTGCTCGAGGAAGGTCTGCCGATCCCAGCCGTGCTCGGTGGCGACCTGGGGCAGCAGCACGCCGCGGCGGCTACCGAGGGTGATGAACACGCCATGGCGGCCAACCACGACCTCCTCAGCGCTGACCCGCCGTCGAGGCGAGAGCACGGAGATCTCGATCGCCAGCTCGGTCAGCTCCTCGGCGCGCACAGCAGAGAAACGAGGGTCTTGCGTCGCCGCGGCGATGGTCATCCGCTCGACGGTGTCGACGAGCGGATCCCGCTCCTCGAAGGTGCCGATGCAGCCGCGGAGCCGAGGTGCGCCCGCGGTAGGTGCACGGCGGTGCAAGCTGACGAAGGCGCCAGCGGGGCGTAGCAGGGCGGGATCTGAGACCTCGACCGAAGGCTGCCCGCTATCAAAGTGACGCTCGAGCCTTCGACGAGCTACGCTCAGCAGCTCGGCGCGCTGCTCGGCGTCTAGCATAGAGGAGCTTGGGAGTTCGGTCATCTCAGCGGCTCGCAGGTGGGCGCTCGCCCGTGTCTCGATAGTGAAAAAAGTCGGCGAGGATCTGCGCGTGGTCGAAGACCAGCGGAGGCAGCTCGCCGCGGCGAAAGAGCCCCACCGCCGCGGCGTCATCTCCGGCGATCGGCACGCCGCTGGCGCGCCCGATGAAGACCGTCGAGACCGTATGCTTGCGTGGATCGCGTGTAGGTTCGGAGTAGCAGAAGAACTGCTGGTCGAGCTCCACGGTCAGCCCTGTCTCTTCCTTCGCCTCGCGGATCGCCGCCAACGAGAGGCTCTCGCCTTCGTCGACGTGGCCACCGGGGAGCGCCCAGCCATGAGGTGGATCGCGCCGCTCGATCAACACGACGCACTCGCCGTGCTCGATGATCACGTCGACGACCGGGATCGGGTTACGGTATCGCATCAAAGGACCAGCCCGCTGCCGCCATCGTCGCCATCGTCGCTCTCATCTCCTCCGCGCTCGTGATCGTGGTGCGGGTGGTCGCAGGGGCCGTCGTGGTGGTGGTGCTGCGCCGCGGGCCCGGCCACGACCTTCGAGATGTCGATGAAGCGCTCGAAGAAGCGCCGCGCGAAGGGGTGGTCCGCCACGTCATCTTGCTCGAAGAGGTCGGCCACCGCGCGCATCTTCGCGGCCTGGTGAGGGTTATCGCGGAGCGCCAGCAGGTGCGCGAGATCGAGCATATAGCGCCGCGTGTCGGCGCGCGCGCGCGGGTGAGCGAAGTACTCTATTGCGGCGGACTCGACCACGTCGGTGGCTTGTTGCCGCCGCTGCGTCTCGTCGATCAGGAGGGTGCTGGTGCTGATGGCTTGCAGCTTCTGCGCGAGCCTCTGCATCGACGCGTCTTCCGGCATCCAGCCGATGAAGAGCTCGGGGCTCTCATAGAGACCCAGCAGCTCGCTGGCGTCGGGCTCGATCGCGAGGGCGGGGTGGGGCGCGTCGCGCTTGCCCGTCAGCAGGCGGCTGATCAGCAGATACTCCTCTGGGAGACCGCGGCCGAGCTCCTTGGTCTGCCGCGCGGCCGCCTGCAGCAGCCAGCTCGCGACGGCCTCGTCGCAGCGGGCGGTCATCAGGCCGCGGTGCTCGACGTCGCGCAAGATGGTGCGGTACTCCCGCCGCGTGGTCGTGCCGGTCTTGACCTCAACCAGGCCGCCGCGCCAGGAGGTGCGCGCCCGATGGAGCATCAGCCTGCGGGTCTCGGCCTGCGCCAGCCAGACGATGCGCTGGCCTCGCCCGTCGTACTGCGAGATCAGGCTCTCCATCGCGTCGTCAGCGTCGGAGACGGCGATCGGCGCCTCGCCGCTGGCCGCGACGACCACCTCGATGCCCTTGCTGCGGAGCTTATGCGCGGCCGTGCGCGCGGCCTTGACCAGCGCCTTTCCCGCGCGCTTCTGCCCGGCGAGCCAGCCCAGGGCGTCGGCGTCCTGCCGCTCCATCAGCAGCTCGACGAGCGCCTCCGGGACGCCCTCGTCGAGGGCCTCGGGCGGGGCAGGGCGGTCGCCATCGAGCACCCCTCGAGCCCAAGAGCTGCCCGCCGCGACAGCCTCCGCAGCCTCGCTCAGCTCGGGCTCCGTGAGCATCTTCTTGATGTCTGCCAGCAGGGTCGCGCTGACTCGTTTGCGGCTCTTTTTGTGCTTGACCATTCGGGAAGTGTTAGGTGAGCAGAGCCCGGGCGTCAACGCTCTGGGCCTTGGAGTCGCTCGGCGAGGGGAAGTGAAGCGATGATGCCGGCGTGTGCTGGTATCTGGGGGCGATCCCCTCTAGAATAAAGCGCTACTGTGCCAGGGGTGGCTCCCCTGATGTTGGTATCGTTCGGAGTGAGAAGGATATGAGCATGAGCGTCGTGGGCATCGGCAAGGCCCATGTCGACCATCTAGCTGTTGTCGATCGCTATCCGGAGCCGGAGTCGCGGGTCGATCTGGCGGGGTTTTCGCTGCAATGGGGCGGGACCATCGCGACGGCGCTCTCGTCGCTGAGCCGTCTCGGCGTCGAGACGCGGCTCGTAACCAAGCTCGGCGATGACGACTTCGGCCGGCAAATCCTTCGTGGATGCGAGGGGTTGGGAATCGACACCTCGCCGGTCGTGGTCGAGAACGATCGCATCTCCCCCTACAACATCATCCTGATCGAGCACGGGACGCATCGCCGCACGGTGCTCAGCACCGAGGGCAACCTCGAGCCCCTCGATCCAGACGCAGTCGACCTGAGCTTCCTCGACGACGCCAAGCTCTTGGTGATCGACGGCTATCACATGGACGTCCAGGTGCGAGCGGCGGAGCGCGCTCGCGAACAGGGGACGGTGGTCGTCCTCGACGCCGGGCAGATCATCGAGGGCATGGGGGAGCTGATGGCCCTCTCCGACGTGTTGATCGCCTCCGAGCGCTACGCCTCCGAGGTCGCGCCGCGAGGCGAGCTCGAAGACAGCCTGATCGAGATCTCCCGGCTCGGCCCCGAGACCGTGGTGGTCAAGCTCGGGGCCGAGGGGAGCATCGGCCTCCACGGCGAGAAGCTGGTACGGCAGCCGCCGCTGCGGGTCGACGTGGTCGACACAACCGGCGCCGGGGATGTCTTCCTCGGCGGCTACTGCTTCGGTCTGCTGCGCGAGGCGCCGCTCGAGCGCTGCATCCAGCTCGCCAGCGCCGCTGCCGGGCTCTCGGTGCGGCAGCTCGGCGCCCTGGGCGGCCTGCCCGACCTCGAGGAGATAGAGGCCGTCGCGTGAACCACAGCGTCTCACGTCGGTTGGGGTAGGCCCCGCCCCCGAGACATCTCTTTCAACTCGCTCTCCTAAACCCTCAACTGGCTCTCCGAAAGAGGTTCACGTGATAACGAACGCGCCTACTCGAGCACCCCGCGCGGTGGTGGCCGCAGGCTTGGTTGGTGGGGTCGTCGCCGGCCTCGCCGTCGGCCTGGTCGATGGACTCAGCGCGGCCTTCGGTGAAGGCGGAGACCTCGGCGCGATCCCGCTGACGATCTGCCTCACGCTCCCCGCCGCCCTGACCATCGGCTTTTTCTTGGGCCTGATCCGCGGCGCCGTCGCGAGCCTGTTGCCTGCCGAGGACGCCACCCTATGGGCCCTGGCCCGTCGTCGCCCCGAGATCGACGCTCAGCTGGTCTCTGGGCTCTTCGCCGCCGGCATCTGCGCCCTCGGACAGGCCGCGGTGGTCTTCGCCTTCGCTCTCGGCCCGGCGTCGGGGATGGCGCGTAAGGAGAACGCGGCGATCTCGACCGGGCTCTTCGCCGCCGCCGCGTTGATCGCGATGGCCGCGCTCTTCTTGCCGCTCTGGCGGGGGTTGATGCCTCTGGCGCGGCGAGTCCCTCGCCTCGGCGGGCGGCCTGCCGTGGCCACGACCCTGCTCGTGTTGCTGCTGGCCGTAGGGGCGGCCTGCGCCTTGGTGCTCTCGCGGATCGACTGGCGCGTGCTGCGCTTCGGTCCCTACGTCACGGTGCTGGTGTTGGCGGTGATGAGCTGGTGGCTCGGCGGCCTGCTGACCCGTTGGCCGCCAAGCCGGCTGGTGATCGCCGTGCTGGTGCTCATCGGCTTCGGGTTGCCAGCGCTGGCGCCCGCGCTAGGGCAGCGCGCCAACGCGGTCTCCGCGGCGCAGCAGCGCGGTCTGGCTGCGGGGCTCTGGATCCAGCTCGGGCGACGCCTCGGCGACCGCGACGGTGACGGCTTCGCGGGCTGGTTCGCCGGCGGCGACTGCGACGACACCAACCCCAGGATCCACCCCGGCGCCAAGGACATCCCAGGAAACGGCATCGACGAGAACTGCGTCGGAGGCGACGCCAAGCGGCGCGAGCGGCCGCGCCCGACGATCGTCACCGGTAAGGGCCGGGGGGCGAAAGAGCCTACCAAGGCGGCCAAACCCAAGCCTCTAGCCGAGGGACACAACCTGCTTTTGGTCTGCATCGACACCCTGCGAGCGGATGTGCTCGGCGCCGCTGGGCATCCGGATAAGCTGACCCCCGTGATCGACCGCCTCGCCAGTCGCGGCCTCTACTTCACCCACGCCTACTCGCAGGCGGCGAACACCCCGCAGTCCTTTCCCTCCGTGTTCACCTCGCGCTATCCGCCACGGGTGCCCTACATCAAGCGCTTCACTGGCTATCCGCGGCTGAAAAAGAGCGCCGTCACCGTCTTCGAGGTGCTGCAAGCGAAAGGCTTTCATACCGCCGCCGTGAGCTCGCATTTCTATTTCACCGAGCGCCGGGGGATCCGGCAGGGCTTCGCCGAGTGGGATAACCGCGGCGCGACGGGGATCCGAGACAGCAACAAGGACATCGCGGCGCCGCGCATCGTGCCGCGGGCGGTGGCCAAGATGCGCGCGCTGGCCCAGGCGAAGAAGCGCTTCGCGCTCTTCGTGCACCTCTTCGAGCCCCATAGCACCTACGTGCTGCATAAGGGGAAGGGCTACCCCTACACCAAGCGCGGCGTCGCCGGGCTGCGGC
This sequence comes from Pseudomonadota bacterium, assembly GCA_002747355.1. GTDB lineage: Bacteria > Myxococcota_A > Polyangia. Next base: position 11,349 of record PDPC01000134.1, read on the forward strand.
AGAAATACGACAACGAGGTGCGCTTCGTCGACGAGTGGCTGGGCAAGCTCCTCGCGGGGCTGAAGAGCGCCGGTGTCGCCGACAAGACCGTGGTGGCGCTCTTTTCGGATCACGGCGAGGCTTTCGGTGAGCATCGCTTCTACTTCCACGGCCAGGCGCTCTACAACGAGGTCCTCCGGGTGCCGCTGGTGATCGCGGCGCAGAAGCTGCCGGCCAAGCGCATCGACCAGCCGGTGGCGCTGATCGACCTCGCGCCGACGCTGTTGACGCTCTTGGGCGTTCCGATCCCCTCCTCGTTTCAGGGCTACTCGCTATTAGGGCTGGCGCAGATCCCGGGTGCCACCGCGCCGCCCGCAACACGCTCCCTCGGGGCCGCGCTGTTGCGTTACCCCGCGTGGCCCAAGGCCCAGCGGGCGATGCTCGCGGGGCGCTACAAGGTCGTGCGTCGAGTCACCGAAAACCGCTGGGAAATCTACGACTTAAAAGACGATCCCCGCGAAAAGAAGGACCTGGCGCGGCGTGATCCGGCGCTGGCCAAGCGGCTGAGGCAGCAGTACGCCCGCTTCATCGAGGACGAGCTGGAGTAGGGCAGACCCGGCGGTGACGAGGGGGAGGTCGCCGAAAAGAAGCCCGCGGAGGCTTAGCAGCACCGCTGCAAATGCCTCCCGTCGCCCGCCACAGCACTGCCGGCCGCTTTCTAGGCCTCAGAACGTTCGCCGTACCACCCGTATGGCTCATGTCTTCGCTAATGAAAGTGGCTCAGCAGCTCAGCACCCGGCTCGGTCCCGAAGGTGTAGCGGTGCTCTAAAGAGCACCCAACCGCGGTCGATGAAAAGAGGGCGGCCTATCGCCACCGGGGCGCATGACCGCGCCGAACCCCGAGGTTGAGATGAGCCGATCGCGTATCGCCATTGGTGGGCTGGACATCACGGCAGAGCCTTTCCTGCAGCTGATCGAACGCTTCGACTGGGACCTGAGCCTGCTCGAGGAGCTCGAAGGCGCCAGCGGCCCGCCGACGGACGCCCCGCGCTGCCTCGTGGTGGATTGGGAGCTCGACGAGAGCCGCGACCTCTGCCGTAGCCTGCGCTCCACCGGGACGCTGCCGGATGTCCCGGTGGTAGCGGTCGTCGATGACCCCTGGAGCCCGCTCGTCGCCGACGCCTTCGCGTCGGGGGTCGACGACTACCTCCCGCGGCGGCAGCTCGATCGCCTCGAGGAGAAGGTCGCCGCGGTCGCTGGCGGCGGCACCTTGATCGGCCAGAGCGCCAGCGGTCAGGTCGTGCTCGTCGATCCCGATCGTCACCAGCGCGTGCTCTTCGCGCGGCAGCTGCACCGGATGGGCTTCGACGTCCACTTCGCCCTCGACATCGACAGCATCCCAGAGGGCGAGCAGGTGAAGATGGTCGTGATCAGCGCCGCCCTCGATGTGGTGGCTGCGCTGAAGGCTCGGACCGCCGACGTCCCGTGGCTGGTCGTCGGCGATCGTGACCAGCTCGATGCCGTCGACGTAAAGGAGACCGAGCGGACCAAGCTCTTCGACACCAACGGCGACCCGGGGCAGATCGTCTTCATCGCCAATCAGCTGCTCACCGAGGCGTTCACCCAGCTCCGCGCGAGCAAGCGCCTAGTCTACGGCGTGCCGATCCACTTCGGCGCCGTCAAGGCCGGATCCTCCGGGGGGCGCACCTACGGCTACACCTACAACATCAGCCTGGGCGGCCTCTTCGTCCGAACGCTCACGCCGCCAGCGATAGGGACCGTCCTTGACCTATGCTTCTCACCACCGTCGGGGCGGGGCAGGGTGCTCGTCACCGGGCACGTGGTCTGGCGCCAAGAGCAGCCCGTGGGACGCAACGGCGTGCCCTGCGGCTTCGGTCTCCAATACGCCGAGCTGCCGCTCGCCGATGGCGCCGCCCTCGAGGTCGGTTATGAGGCGCTGGCGCAGCACCTCGACAAGCTGGGTTGATCCCGGGCTGGGCTCGCCTCGGTGTTGCTCGAGGTCTTGATGCCGGAGCGCTAGGTACGGCGAACGTTCTGAGGTCTAGAAAGCGGCCGGCAGTGCTGTGCCCGGCGACGGGAGGAGTTTGTAGGGAAGCTCTTAGGGCGCTTTTTCGTCCTCGGCGATGGTCTTGCAATCCACCGTCGCCTTGCACACGCAGGCCTTACCGTCGCAGGTCGCTTCGATTCTGCCGTCGGGGCGGAAGAAGCGCCGCAGCTGCTCGACGAGGTAGACGAGCCGTCGGGGGACCTTATGCGCCGAGACCTTCTCGGCGAGCTTCGTCGCCGGCTTGTTGGCCTTCGGCGGCTGCTCGGGCGGTGTGATATCCCATTGGGTGTAGGCGGAGTCGAGGGGCCCGTTGGCCTCCTCGATGCCCCAGACCGACACGACAGCGGGCTTGAGCAGCGGTAGCCCCGCGGCGCGAACAAGCGCGCGGGTGGTGATGTTGGAGACCTCGTCGTCGTAGCGCCCTTCTTGGAGGAGGAGCTTCTTCGCCGATCGCCCCGGCAGCGGCCCGTCGCGATGATAGGAGGTGTAGTTGATCGGGTCGGTCGGATCGAAGAAGGCCTGCGAGGTCATGATCGTGATCAGCCGGTCCAGAGGATCCGGGTAGACGCTCTTCATCCCGAGCGCCAGCAGCTGAAAATCCGAGCTGCGCTCCATCATCATCGACCACCAGCCGCCGGGGACGTTGAGCGCGAAGCGCTCGACGCGCTTCTGCAACGCGGCGAAGGTGAAGCCCTGGATCCCGCCGTTGGAGATGCCGTAGTAGTAGACCTCCTTGCCGTCGGTGATGGCGCTGCCGTCACCACGCTTCAGCGCCGGATCCGAGCGAAGCGAGCCCAGCGCGAGCTCGACCAAGACGTGCATGTTCAGATGAGCTTGCTGGATCTGATCGGTGACGCGCGGCAGGTTCGAGAAGTCGGGCAGCACCTGCGTCGCCACCGACGAGAGGTCGGCCGCGGAGAGGCCGATCCAGGTACCGCTGACCTCTACCATGCAGAGCGTGTCGGTGAAGGTCTTGTGGTAGGAGTCGAGCAGCTCATAGTGCGCGTCGCGAAAGAGCCCGTGGCCAAAGATCAGCACTGGCAGCGGCTTGGTCGCCGTCAGCGCGCAGCGCGGGATGTGGACGCGAAACTCGAACGGCTGCATACCGCGGTACCTCGGCTTGCCCTCGGCGTCGAGGTCGAAGACCGCGTCGGGGCCGTCGTCTTTCAGATACGACGGGACGTCATAGGTGCCCACCAACGTGCGCCAGATGTAGGGCTCGTCGCTCGCGTCGTAGTCTTTCTGCTCGGTGATGGTGTAGGTCGGGCCGGCGCTCGGCAGCTTGGCCAGCCCGTCGTCGACCAAGGTGACCAGCTGCGAGGTCGCCGACTCCTTGCTCTGGGTGCGAAAATCCCAGGCCAAGACCAGCTCGCCTCGCTCGAGGCCCTTGGACTCGAGGAACGTCAGAATCTCCTCGACCGTCTCGCGCTGCCCCTCCAAGGTCGCATCCGCCGTCTCGAGCCCATCTCGCAGGCGCGCGAAGGCCTCGGGTGCTGCGAGGGGCTCGCCTGCGGCGTCGCGGACGCTGTCGCGGACGGCGACCACGTAGCGCGTGTTGGCCTCGAAGGGACGCAGCGGCCGCAGCACCAGCCCCTGCTTGTCGTCGGCGATGGTGGCGTTGGCGTCGACCTCGGCGAAAAACGGGACACGTTCGCCGCCGGGCATCGAGATCAGCCAGATCGGGTGGTCTGCCGTGATCGAGGGCCCGGGATCGTCGAGGGACGCCAGCCCCTCGACGCTGACGCCACCAGGCAGCCAGAGGATCGGCTGCGCGCCGACGGAGAACCCATCGCGGAGGTTGTGGCGCGTCGGATCAATCGGCTTGCCCTTGTTATTCGCCGGCAGCGCCTTGGCGTCGTAGGCCACCCGGTAGCCAGTCTTGGTCGTCGCGTCCGCCTTCAGGTAGAACGAGGACGGCCAGGGCAGGAAACAATGCTCTCGAGAGAGAGGATTGCAGTGGGCGGCGAGCGGCTGCTGCGTCTCAGCCGGCGTGTCTTCGCTGCTGCAGGCGACGCCGAAGGCAGCAGACACCACAGAGACGATACCGATGGCCAGAGGCGCATTTCGCGCCCGCTTGCGAAGGCGGAGAGTCGACATACCTCCATCATCGCAGATCACGGCCATGGCGAGAAAGGGTCGTGATAAGGGCGAGAACGGGGCGAGAACGGAGTGGCCGCGTCGGTTGGCGGCAAAGGCTTGGGGCAGATGGCCTATCCGCCGCCAGCCGTTGCAGCCTGACCCATCAGCGACGCCTGGGTGCTTGTAGGTCCGGACCGTGGTGACCCATCAGCGACGCCTGGGTGCTTGTAGGTCCTGACCGTGGGATCGTCGGCGGCCCGAAAGGAGGTCGCGATGGAGAAACGCAAGATCCGCGAC